>NZ_JACCQC010000050.1:0-27389 GCF_015712225.1 Burkholderia sp. 9775_39
CGTGATCGGGATGTCCGTTCAACGTGAAACGTTTGCCAGCGTCAGCTGCTCGCCATCCACCGATACCAAAAAAGCGCTTCGACCGCGATTCCCATTCTTCGAGGCGGATTTTCGAAAGCGCGTCACCCCGGTCCTGGGCCATAAAGGTGTACGCGCCGGTGTACTGATACACCTCAGCTTGCTCTGGTAACTCGCCCTGGTTCGGCATTGTCGGCAACGACGTGCCCTTCGCGTTAAACGTGCTAGCGGGGTTCTTGTAATCGAACGTACGAGTGGTCAACGACGTACTCTGCAGGATGCGTGTGCCGCTCCATTGCGTGAGTGCGTCCGATGCGACTGTGGTTCCCGCGCGTGAAAACGTGAGCGGCACTGGCTCGTCGAGTGCCGTCAGGCGATCGGTGATGACGAGCCGATGTGCTTTGCCGTCGCTGTCGTGCTTCCAGTAGCCGTAGAGCCCTTCCGATTCAAGGAGCCGGTGGACGAAATTCCAATCAGTTTCGTCCTGGCGGCAGAAGGAGAGCGACGGCAGGGTCCGGGACAGATGAAACTCGAAGAAGCCGCGTGCTTGGGGATGAGCGTTGAAAACGTCGGTGACGATCGCATCGACCGGTTTGTCCTGCCAGATCTTTTGGTCGCGACGAAATCGCAGGAAGTGCATCCACGAGGAGATCGTGAGCTGGTGAAATGTCAGCCCGCCGTCAGCACCAAGACGTCTCGCAGTATGCACGTAACCGTTATGCGACGCGTACGAACCATCACCCTGTTGGATCCATAGCGTCGCGGGTTGCGCGATAAGTTTCTTAAGCTCGACGCTCGACGTCGTTGAAACGACGTCGACGACAAACTCAAAATCGCGCCCCAGTCGCGTATCACCGATCATCTGCTGCGGCAGCAAGACGTCGTGCCCTAACGAAGTGTCGAGCTTCAGAAGTCGGTCCTGCTGAATTAGCCCGCCTCGAATGATTTTCATCAGATTACGTGCATCCATCTGCATACCTTTCTTTTTTATTACGCCCGCTTGCTAAGCGGTAAGCGCGCTTTGCCCTCACACGCGATTGTACAGAACGGCGGATCTCTCGAATCTCAAAAAAATGGTTAATGCTGTCAAACCAACTTCTATCGCATTCCTACTTATTTGTCGGGTCGATAGAAAATTACATCCGCTTGAATGAATGGCTTATGTGTTGCGTGATACTCGAATACTTCGAAATCGAGATCGTTGAAGAAACGGGCAGCCGTAGGATCCAAGGGTATCCCTTTCTCCGCGTCGAGCATCTCGAGAGAGGTGAGGATTCCACTCGGAGAAATCGGCTGTACATACACGCTCGGGCACGCAGTAACGTTGATGGCTTCGAGAACCTGTCGCATGCATTCCATGCGTTTCAAGGTAGCGATGGACAGGCACTGCAGCAAGTTGCTCGTCATGGACAAGACGCAACGGTTCGAATGCAGTCCGCTCAGCGTCCGTTAAGGCCCACGAGCGCCCGCACTCTACCCGCGCAACGCATTGAGCGAGGGCGGAATCCGCGCAGCGATATAGTTCGGCATTGCAGTCCGCACGCGGGTAAAACGCAGGTGCGAGCATATTGGACAGCGTGGCGATCAACTCAACGTCGCCGCATCCGCCACATAGCGCTGCAAACGCGAGATGGTGCTTGAGCGACAAGCGGCGGATTTTGTCGGCGGGAAGTGGGTGCAATTGCGCTTCGTCATCGCGCGGCGGCGCACGGGACAGTGTTTTCGCATTGCTTAATCAACGGCCCAAACAACAGAACGAGTGGTCCAGCGGGTATCGCTGACGCCACGCGTCGGCGAAGCTCCGTTCCGCGTATACGAACTCACGAACAGCGGACGAGTCGCTATTGCTGGACTGAGGCGCGCTCCACGTTTGTCGCGAACTTGGAGCCGGTCTACCGAATTGTGCAGACACTGTCTGCACAATTCGGTAGACCGGCAAATCAAGTCAGACTCGTGCACCCGCACGAACGCGACGACACTGGCGTTCTCACGGAGGCGACCCCGCCTAGGCGGCCAGGCGCAACTCGCACGATGTCACGATCCGTTCACTGCGTCCTTAAACGCCTTACCGGCGGCGAACTTCACAGTATTTGCTGCGGCAATAGCGATCTCCTCGCCCGTCGTCGGATTGCGACCGGTACGCGCTGAGCGCTGCCCCCGCGAAAATGCCCCGAAGCCGATGAGCTGCACCGCTTCGTCGCGGCTCACCGCGTCCGTGATCGCATCCAGCACCGCCTGAACAGTTTTGCTCGCGTCGCTTTTGCTGACACCCGCGCCCGCGACGACCGCGTCGATGAGTTCCTGTTTGTTCATGGACTTGTCCGGATCATAAAGTCAAAGTCGCACCCTACCGCATCCAACGGTCAACACGCAAACCGCAGGGCGGCCGATGCAGCCAGTACCCGCCAGAACCTGCACTCTTCCGCTCGTGGCAACCTGCGCACTTACCACTGCGGACCACGGGCACGACCATCGGTACCCGGCGGCCACCGCACTTGCCCCTATAGGCGCCCCACACCGATGGAATGTCTCGAGGGAACAGGAATGAAGCACGGCATCCCCGTCGATTCTCGGGCACCTTTAACCGTGATAACTCGTATTATCAGGGTTACATATTCCCTCTTCCCTCTGCGGAGAAACGCTCCCCGACTACGGCGCGAACAGAAAGCGTACGTTTTCTGTACTCGTGCCAAGCAATACCGACAAACGGTCGCCCCATCGCCGCCACGCATCGCGCATCTGCGCGTCATAGTCGAACTGCAAATAGATTCGATCAAGCGGATCATTGCGCGCGTGGTTCAAGCATCGATGCACGATGCTTTCTGCGATGCCGAGCGACTGCATCATCGTTGCGCACGTCCGGCGCAGGTCATGACATTTCCATTGGCCACCCGGGACTGTGAGTGCATCGGTTGCCCTTGTGCGGCCTTCGGTAGGTGCATCCTTCGGGCGTTGCCGGTCATGGATCGCCCCGCAGGTCGTATGAATACTGACGTGCGGAAGTTTGCCCTTCTCCGACGGAAACACATATTCGCGGCGTGCGTCGCCTTCAGGCATGCCGGCGCGCACGACCTGCTGCGCTGCAAACTGTGCAAGAACGAAATCGGACAGATGAATCGTGATCGCCGCGTTCGACTTCGTGCGTTCCTTTGGAATTGTCCACGTCCGTGCCTTGAAGTCGAGATCGGTCCAGCGCGTCAGGAGCGTTTCGCCGACGCGTGTTCCGCACGCAAGCATCACCCATACCGCTGACTCAATGGAACGTGGAAGCCGCACGGCTGGAATCAGGTCACCGAGTAGTCGGATTTCGTCGTCCGTAAGCGTCCGGTTACGCTCATTGCCACGCACCGGGTCGTAATCACCTGAAACGACATCCTCTTTTGCAAGCGCGAGCACATCGCAATCGATCAGCAATCGCTTCCACGGCTGATTTCGTTCGCCCCACCGAATCATTTGCTGGATCGTGATCAACATCTCGACCGCTTGCCGGTTGTGTCCCCCGTCGGAAATCGCGGTAAGCAGCGGCAGAACGTTCGACGCAAACACGCCTGCGATCCTGTATGTACGGAGAGACGGCAGCATATGTTTTTCCATCGCACTTCGAAGCGACTTACCGCCATCCTTCCGGCCTTTCTTGCCGCGCTTCTTGTTGATGGTCGCGAACCACGCGTCGAATAAGTCGCCGAACGTGAGGTCCGCCATCGCCGCCTTTTTAAACCCTCGCCTGGCATTCACGCTTCTTCGCTTCGAGATAGTCCACACCGTCGTGCGCTTGTGAACGAATCGTCGCCGCCGCTGCGCGTGCATCCTCGAGGAACAGCTGCGCATCTGTGGTCGAGCGTGCCCACGCCTTGCCGAGCGGCTTGCCGTTGATGCTGGCGCGAACAAACCAGATCTTTCCGCCGGCCGGGCCGACACGCAGGAACAGTCCACGCCCATCCGACAGGAAATACCGCTTTCCGGTCGCCCTTGCGGCTTCGATTTGCCTGACCGTCAGTGCACCCATGATCGCCCTCCATTGATTTCGTCATCGGGTCGGCTCGTGCATCCCAAGCAGAGCCTGCCCCACACCACGAACACTAAAAAGACACTAAAAAGTTGCGGCTCGTGCGGGATTTCCGCGGAAGTGGACGGACCACGAATACCCTGCAAACCCTTGTCAGACGGGGCTTTGATGGATTTCACCGGACTTGGCCGGAACACCCGGAAAATAATCACAATTCATTTAACTTTCCGTGAGGACTTCGACACCGGCCGCTGCCTACGATAGGCGCATGTTTTCAGGACCTGCTTCCAGGAGCCCATCATGCCCACCCGCAGACATCTGCTGTTCGCCGGCGCCACCGGTCTCGCCGCGCTCGCGGCGCTGTCGTCCGCCGGCCGCCGCGCGCTGGTCGGCCGCGCGCTCGCCGCGCCGCCCGCCGGCTCGCCCAAGGCCGCCCCGTTCGAGATCACGCTCAGCGACGCCGAATGGCATCGCCGGCTCACGCCCGCCCAATACACGGTCCTGCGCGAAGCCGGCACCGAGCGGCCGTACAGCAGCCCGCTGAACGCCGAGCACCGGCCCGGCACGTTCGCGTGCGCCGGCTGCGACCTCGCGCTGTTCTCGTCGGCCACCAAGTTCGACAGCCATACGGGCTGGCCGAGCTTCTGGAAACCGCTCGACCACGCGGTCGGCACCGACACCGACGCGTCGTTCGGGATGGTCCGCACCGAAGTGCACTGCCGCCGCTGCGGCGGCCATCTCGGCCATGTGTTCGACGACGGCCCGGCGCCGACCGGCCTGCGCTACTGCATGAACGGCGTCGCGCTCGCCTTCCACCCGGCTGCCGCCTGATCCGGCCCCCCGACCGACTGGAGAACGCATCATGCTGCTCATCGTCCTTGCCTATCTCGGCGGCGTGCTCACGATCCTGAGCCCGTGCATCCTGCCCGTGCTGCCGTTCGTGTTCGCGCGCGCCGACCAGCCGTTCGTGCGCACCGGCCTGCCGCTGCTCGCCGGCATGGCGCTCACGTTCGCCGTCGTCGCGACGCTCGCCGCCGTCGGCGGCGGCTGGGTCGCGCAGGCCAACCAGGCCGGCCGCTGGATCGCGATCGTGCTGCTCGCGGTGTTCGGCCTGACGCTGCTGATGCCGCGCTTCGCGGAACACCTGACGCGCCCGCTGGTCGCCGCCGGCAACCGGCTCACCGGATTCGCACAACGCGACGGCCGCCCGGCCGGCCCGGCGTCGTCGCTGCTGCTCGGCGTCGCGACGGGTCTGCTGTGGGCGCCGTGCGCGGGCCCGATCCTCGGTCTCGTGCTGACCGGCGCCGCATTGCGCGGCGCGAGCGTCGGCACGACGCTGCTGCTCGTCGCGTATGCGGCCGGCGCGGCGACCTCGCTCGGCGTCGCGCTCGTGATCGGCGGCAAGGTGTTCGCCGCGATGAAGCGCTCGCTCGGCGCCGGCGAATGGATCCGGCGCGGGATCGGCGCGGCGCTGCTGGCCGGTGTCGGCGCGATCGCGCTCGGCCTCGACACCGGCGCCCTGGCGCAGCTGTCGACCGTCACCACCGGCGGGCTCGAAACGAAGCTCGTCGACCGCCTCGGCGGGCGCTCGAACGGCGCGCCGGCGGCAACGCCGGCGACCGGCGCCGCCGACAACGCGACGGGCGGCGCGATGATGGCCGCCGCGACGGATGGCCCGCAGGCCGGCGGCGCTGCAATGGCCGGCAGCGCGATGATGCGCGCGGCCGGCGGGACCGCGGCCGCGCTGCCCGTCGAAGGTACGCTGCCGTCGCTCGACGGCGCGGTGCAGTGGCTGAACTCGCCGCCGCTGACGGCGGCCGGCCTGCGCGGCAAGGTCGTGCTGGTCGATTTCTGGACGTATTCGTGCATCAACTGCCTGCGCACGCTGCCGTACACGACCGCCTGGGCACGCAAGTACGCGCCGTACGGACTCGTCGTGATCGGCGTGCACGCGCCGGAGTTCGCGTTCGAGCGCGACATCGGCAACGTGAAGAAGGCCGTGCACGACCTCGGCATCGACTACCCGGTCGCGATCGACAACGGCTATGCGATCTGGCGCGCATTCAACAACGAATACTGGCCCGCGCACTACTTCATCGACGCGCAAGGGCGGATCCGCCATCACCACTTCGGCGAAGGCGAATACGCACAGTCCGAACGCGCGATCCAGTCGCTGCTCGCCGAAGCCGGCCATCCGGACGCGCTGAACGTGCCGCTCGGGCTCGCCGGCGCGCCCGCGAAGGGTGCGCTCGCCGCCGCCGACAGCGCGGACGTCCGTTCGCCCGAAACCTATGTCGGCTATGCGCGCGCGGAAAGCTTCGCGTCGCCGGGCGGCGTCGTGCGCGACGCGGCGCACCGCTACGACGCGCCGGGCAGCCCGGATCTCAACGGCTGGGGTCTCGCGGGCACGTGGAACGTCGGCGCCGAACGCGCGTCGCTGGCCGCACCGGATGGCCGGATCGTCTACCGCTTCCATGCGCGCGACCTGCACCTCGTGCTCGGCCCCGGTGCGAACGGCCGGCCCGTGCGCTTTCGGGTGACGCTCGACGGCGCGGCGCCCGGGGCCGCGCATGGCGCCGACGTCGATGCGCAAGGCTACGGCACCGTCACCGGCCAGCGCCTGTACCAGCTCGTCCGGCAGCCGGGCGCGATCGCCGATCGCACGTTCGCGATCGAGTTCCTCGATCCGGGCGTCGATGCGTACGCGTTCACGTTCGGTTGATTGCGCGCGCCACCGCCCTCCGAGCACCGGCTTTTTTCAACGCAGTCCGAAGGAGCAAGAGATGATCCCGATCCCGACCCACGATGCCGCCGCACGACGGCGCGCGACCATGCTGCGCCGCATCGGCGCCGTTGCCGTGGCAGCCGCCGCCGTGTTCGGCTACCAGCGCATCGTCAATTCCGCGGAGCCGATGCGCACCGCGCCCGCACCGACGCTCGACGAAACGCCCGGCGCGTCGCACGACGAAACGGCCGTGCTCGCCGGCGGCTGCTTCTGGGGCGTGCAGGGCGTGTTCGAGCACGTGAAGGGCGTGAAGCAGGTCACCGCCGGCTATGCGGGAGGCGCGTCCGAAACCGCGCACTACGCGCTCGTCGGCTCGGGGCTGACGGGGCACGCGGAATCGGTGCGGATCGTCTACGACCCGACGCAGATCACGTACGGCCGGCTGCTGCAGGTGTTCTTCTCGGTCGCGCACGACCCGACCGAGCTGAACCGGCAGGGCCCCGACGAAGGCTCGCAGTACCGGTCCGCGATCTTCCCGACCACCGCGCAGCAACGCGCGGTCGCGACCGCGTACATCGCGCAGCTCGGCAGCGCGCATGTGTTTCCGGCGCCCGTGGTCACGCGCGTGGAAGCCTACAAGGGGTTCTATCCGGCCGAGGCCTATCATCAGAACTACCTCGAACTGCATCCGGATGCGCCGTATATCGCGTTCAACGACCTGCCGAAGGTCGCCGGGCTGAAGCAGCGCTTCCCGGCGCTGTACCGTGCCGACGCGGTGCTGTGGCGCGAAGCGCGCTTGTGAGCCGCGTGTCACTCACCCTGCCGCGCGACGGGAGGCCGCCCGCCGCACAGCCGGGCCGGCCCGCCACGCCAGGCGCCGGCAGCGGCCGCTTTGCGCCGCATCAACGAATCGGCGGACGCGACGCCGGGGCAAACCCGCATCGCGTCCGCCGCGGCCGGCAACTTCGCGTAGACTTCTCCTGATCCTCGCCGCATGATGCGGCATCCGGACCACCCGCCCAGCCAGGAGGCGTCACGCATGCGCGCAGTGCCTTTGCCTGACAGCAATACCCTCGAAGAACCGTCCACCGGCGCGGTCGTGCGCGACCTGCGCCGCGTGCCCATTCACCCCGATCACTGGTACCCGCTCGCGTGGTCGCGCGAGCTCAAGCGCGGCAAGACGCTCGGCGTGCGCTTCGCCGGCGATCCGATCGTGCTCGTGCGCACCGAATCGGGCGCCGTGTATGCGCTCGAAGATCGTTGCGCGCACCGCCAGGTGCCGCTGCACGCAGGCGTCGTGAGCGGCGAAACGCTGCGCTGCTGCTATCACGGCTGGACCTACGCGTGCGACAGCGGCCGCTGTGTCGACGTGCCCTACCTCGGCCGCGAACGCTTGCCCAACGGCGTGCGCGCGTATCCGTGCCGCGAGGCGCACGGGCTGATCTTCGTGTTCCCGGGAGACGCCACGCTCGCCGAGGCACGGCCGTTCCCCGCGCTCGAATCGGCGGACGATCGAGCGTTCAAGACACGCCGCTTCGGCCGCGAAGTCAAGTGCCACTATTCGTTCATGCACGAGAACCTGATGGACATGAACCATCAGTTCCTGCACCGCAAGCAGATGGGCCAGATGCGCGCACGCTCCGTGGGCCGCCGCCGCGGCGACGACTGGGTCGAGGTCGACTACACGTTCGCGCGGATGGAAGGCAAGCAGCCGGTCGGCGAGGCGCTCGTGTTCGGTTCGAGCAAGAAGCCCGGCGACCAGGCCAACAAGAGCGTGATGACGGTGCGCACCGAGTATCCGTACCAGACGCTGCGGATCCGGTCGAGCGAAGGCACGCTCGTGATGGACCTGTGGATCGTCTACGTGCCGCTCGACGCCGAGCAGCGCACCAACCGCACGTTCGGGCTGCTGTCGATCCACAAGCCCGGCATCCCGTTCGCGCTCGATCTCGCGTGGCCGCTGCTCGTATGGTTCACCGAGCGCATCTTCCGCGAGGATCGCTGGATCGTCGAACGAGAGCAGGAAGCGCATGACCAGCAGGGCGCCGACTGGAATCACGAGGTGTTCCCGGTCATCAACGAGCTGCGCGACCTGCTGCGCCAGTGCGGCGCGCGCACCGTGATCCCGATCCGCGACGCGCGTGACAGCGCATGAGGCGACGCGCGCATCTCGCCGCGGCGCGTGTGGTTACAGCATGAACGCGCCCGGCAGCAACGCGCGGGCCGTCGTGATCTCGACGGCCCCTTTCAGGTTGGTCAGGATCACTTCGATGTCGGGCTTGCCGATCTCGATGATCACCTGACGACACGCGCCGCACGGCGCGATCGGGCCGTCCGTGTCGCCGACGACCGCGAGCCGCGCGAAATCCCCGGGCCGATAGCCGGCGGCGATCGCCGCGAACAACGCCGTGCGTTCCGCGCAATTGCACAGTCCGTACGACGCGTTCTCGACGTTGCAGCCGTGGAAAACCGTGCCGTCGCGCGCCTGCAGCGCCGCGCCGACCTTGAAGCGCGAGTACGGCGCATACGCGCGCTCGCGCGCCGCCTTCGCCTGTTCGATCAGTTCGTCTCGTTCCATCGTGGTGAGGCCTCCGGGAGCAGGGTCAGTCGACCCGCTGGTAAAGGGTCGGCGGCACTTCGCCCGTGTCGCCGAGCACGTAGCCGCGGCGAATCGCGTCCGCCGCATGCGCCGCGGTCGCTTCGTCACGGGCGTGCACGAAACCGAGCGGCTCGCCCGCTTCGACGCGTTGCCCGATCTCCACGAGCGCCGACAGGCCGACGCTGACGTCGATCGCATCCTCCGCGCGCGTGCGGCCGCCGCCGAGCGCGACCACCGCCAGCCCGAGCGCGCGGCAATCGACGCGCTGCACCACGCCGCTCGCGGGCGCCGGAACCGGCACGATCACCGCCGCGCGCGCCAGATGCCGTGCGGGCGCGTCGAGCAGGTCGGCGGGGCCACCGAGCGCGACGACCATGCGCGCGAAACGCTCGGCCGCCGCGCCCGAATCGAGCGCCTGCTGCAGCTTCTCGCGCGCGTGGCCGACGTCGCGCGCCAGCCCGCCGGTCACGAGCAACTCGGCCGACAACGCCATCGTCACGTCGTGCAACCGCGCGGGACGCGACTTGCCGGTCAGGTAGTCGATCGCGCACGCAACCTCGAGCGCGTTGCCCGCGCACGGCGCGAGCGACTGGTTCATGTCGGTGAGGATCGCAGTCGTCTTCATGCCGGCGCCGTTGCCGACGTCGACGATGCTGCGGGCCAGTTCCGCCGATTTCTCCGCGGTCGGCATGAACGCGCCGGAGCCGACCTTGACGTCCATCACGAGCCCGTCGAGCCCGGCCGCGAGTTTCTTCGACAGGATCGACGCGGTGATCATCGCGACCGATTCGACGGTCGCCGTCACGTCGCGGATCGCATAGATGCGCTTGTCGGCCGGCGCGAGCCGCGCGGTCTGCCCGATGATCGCGACGCCGACCTCGCGCACCGTGCGACGAAACGCGTCCGTGGCGGGCATCACGTCGTAACCGGGAATCGCGCTGAGCTTGTCGAGCGTGCCGCCGGTGTGACCGAGCCCGCGCCCCGAGATCATCGGCACGTAGCCGCCGCACGCGGCCACCATCGGCCCGAGCATCAGCGACACGACGTCGCCGACGCCGCCCGTCGAATGCTTGTCGATCACCGGCCCGTCGAGATCGAGCGCGCGCCAGTCGAGCACGTCGCCCGAATCGCGCTGCGCGAGCGTCAGCGCGACGCGCTCGTCGGTGCTCAGGTCGTTGAAATACACGGCCATCGCGAACGCGGCCACCTGGCCCTCGGTCACGCTGCCGTCGGTCACGCCGCGCACGAACGCGGCCATCCCGTCGCGATCGAGCGGCTGCCCGTCGCGCTTCCTGCGAATGAATTCCTGCGGTAGAAACATCGTTGCCTCGCTTCGATCGGTCGGAGTCTACTGTCAATGCAGCGAGAAAAACAGGCCGGCAATCGCCGCGCTCATCAGGTTCGACAGCGTCGCCGCCGTCAGCGCGCGCAAGCCGAGGCGCGCGACGTCCGAGCGGCGCTCGGGCGCGACCGCGCTGAAGCCGCCGGCGAGAATCGCGATCGACGAGAAGTTCGCGAAGCCGCACAGCGCGAACGACACGATCGCGAGCGTCTTCGGGTCGAGCACCTGCAGGCCGGCCGCCGCCGCATGCGCGCCGCCCTTCAGGTACGGCGACAGGTCGCCGTACGCGACGAATTCGTTGAAGATCAGCTTCTCGCCGATGAAGTTGCCGGCCAGCGCCGCATCGTGCCACGGCACGCCGATGATCCACGCGAGCGGCGCGAACAGGTGGCCGATGATGCCGACCAGCGTGACCTGCGGAAAGCCCACGAACGCGGCCGCGCCACCGACGATCAGGTTCATCAGCGCGATGAGCCCGACGAACGCGATCAGCATCGCGCCGACGTTGATCGCGATGCGCAGCCCGACCGATGCACCGGAGGCGGCCGCCTCGATCACGTTGGCGGCGCGCTTGTCGTCGAAATCGAGACCGTCGACCACCACGCGGCTCGGTTCGACGGTCGGAAACAGCAGCTTGCCGAACAGCAGCCCGCCCGGCACCGCCATGAACGACGCGGCGAGCAGGTACTCCATCTTCACGCCGAGACCGGCATATCCGACCAGCACCGAGCCCGCGACCGATGCCATCCCGCTCGCCATCACCGTGAAGATCTCGGCGCTCGTCATGTTGCGCACGAACGGCTTCACGAGCGCGGGCATCTCGCTTTGCCCGAGGAAGATCGTCGCGACGGCCGAACACGCCTCGATGCGGCTCACGCCCAGCACCCTGGCGAGCCCCGCACCGAGGATCGCGACGATCCACTTCATCACGCCGATGTAGTACAGCACCGAGATCAGCGCGGTGACGAAGATGATCATCGGCAGCACGCGCAGGCCGAACACGAACCCGCCGTCGCCGAACAACTGGAACATCCGTGCGTCGACCAGACCACCGAACACGAACGCGATGCCGTGATTGCCCATGTCGAGCACGCGGTTGACGCCGTCCGCGGCCGCGGCCAGCGCCGCGCGACCCGACGGCACGAACAGCACGAGCGCGCCGATCGCGAACTGCGTGAGCAGCGCGGCGATCATGGTCCGCCCACTGACCGCGCGGCGGTTGTTCGACAGCAGATACGCGACCAGCAACAGAAACAGCATGCCGAGGAGACTGCGCAGAATATCCACCTTGTGCTCCTTTCTCACTATTTGAACTGTCCGGCGGGCGGCCCGTGCCCGCGACCCGCGTGATCGGGTTGGTGGATGTTACTCGCTCGATATGCACGCCGGCAACGTCGCCAAAATCGCCGCGACCAATGGCGTCGATCGCTTCTTTTTTCGTGCTTCGACGACTTGATCAGTTGTTCTACCTACCTCGTGAAAACGCGCGCGGGGCGCGCCGTTCGAACGGACACGCCCCGCCTGCTACGCATCGCTCAACCCGCGCGTTCGACCGGATGGGGTTCGCGCAGCCGGTTCGCGATCCGCGCGGCCTCGTAGTAGCCGGCACCGGGCGGGCGCTTCAGGTAACGGCCCGCGCCGCGCACCGCGCGCAATTCGCCGTCGGCCCAGGCGAGTGCGCCGCGCGTGAGCGTGTGCGTCGCGACGCCCTGCACGGTCATCCCCTCGAACACGTTGAAGTCGACCTGCTGGTGATGCGTGTTCACCGAGATCGTCTTCGTCGCGGCCGGGTCCCATACGACGAGGTCGGCATCGGCGCCGACCTGCACGGCGCCCTTGCGCGGATACAGGTTGAAGATCTGCGCGGCGTTCGTCGACGTGATCCGCACGAACTCGTTCGGCGTGATGCGGCCATGATTCACGCCGTGATGCCACAGCACCGACATGCGATCCTCGACGCCGCCGCAGCCGTTCGGGATCTTCGTGAAATCGTTGCGGCCCATCGCCTTCTGCGATGCGCAGAACACGCAGTGATCGGTCGCCGTCGTATGCAGCTGCCCCGACTGCAGCCCGCGCCACAGCGCCTCGCGATGCTCGGCGGAGCGGAACGGCGGGCTCATCACGTGGGCCGCCGCGCGCGTCCAGTCCGGGTCGCGATAGACGGCCTCGTCGATCACCAGGTGGCCCGGCAGCACTTCGCCGAACACGCGCAGCCCTTCGCTGCGCGCGCGCGTGATCACGTCGACCGCATCCTTCGCCGACACGTGCACGATATACACGGGCACGCCGAGCACCTGCGCGATGCGGATCGCGCGGTTCGCGGCCTCGCCTTCCACCTCCGGCGGCCGCGACAGCGGATGCGCCTCCGGCCCCGTCATCCCGCGCGCGAGCAGCGCCTTTTGCAGCTGGAACACGAGCTCGCCGTTCTCCGCGTGCACGGTCGGCAGCGCGCCGAGTTCGAGCGAACGCGTGAAGCTGTTCACGAGGATCTCGTCGTCGGCCATGATCGCGTTCTTGTACGCCATGAAGTGCTTGAAGCTCGACACGCCATGCTCGCGCACGAGCGTGCCCATGTCGCGGTGCACGCTGTCGTCCCACCACGTCACGGCCACGTGAAAGCCGTAATCGGAAGCCGATTTCTCGGCCCAGCCACGCCATTCGTGGAATGCCTCCATCAGCGGCTGCTTCGGGCTCGGAATCACGAAGTCGATGATGCTCGTCGTGCCGCCCGCCAGCCCGGCGGCCGTGCCCGAGTAGAAATCGTCGCTCGCCCGCGTGCCCATGAACGGCAACTCCATGTGCGTATGCGGATCGATGCCGCCCGGCATCACGTACTGGTCGTGCGCGTCGACGACGGTCGCGCCGGCCGGCGCATCGATCTGCTCCGCGATCTGCAGGATCGTGCCGCCGGCCTGCGGGTCCGCGCAGAGCACGTCCGCGCGATAGGAACGGTCTGCATCGACCACGGTGCCGCCACGAATCAGGATTGCCATTTGCTTGCCTCCTCGTTGACTGTCGGGTGCCGCATGCCGCGTGCGAGTCGAAGCCGGCTCGCGCGTCATGCGCTCGCGATCTGCGCGCGCTGTCCGGCGCGCCACTTCATCCAGGTGCCGTACACGCCCGACGCCAGCACGAGGCCGACGAACCACGCGTACGTGTAAAGCGTGTTGAAGAACGCCGGCACGTTCGGGAACGACGCGGGAAACGCGGTATGCAGGAAGCCCGGCAGGTTCGGCAGCACGCCGACCGCGAGCGCGACCAGCGCGGCCGGGTTCCAGCCGCGCGCGTAGCTGAAGCCGCCGGCCTCGTCGAACAGCGCACGCGTGTCGAGCTGCGTGCCGCGAATCAGGAAGTAGTCGACCATCAGGATGCCCGCGACCGGCCCGAGCAACGCCGAATAGCCGACGAGCCAGGTGAAGATATAGCCGTCCGTCGTCGCGAGGATCTTCCACGGCATCATCACGATCGCGATCGTCGCGGTGATCATCCCGCCCGTGCGGTACGAGATCGCTTTCGGCCACAGGCTCGAGAAGTCGTACGCGGGGCCGACGAGATTCGCGGCGAGGTTGCAGCACATCGTGTCGAGCGTGAGGATCACGAGCGCGATGCCGACGCCGATGCCCGTCATCCGGCTCGTCAGGTCGATCGGATCCCAGATCGCGTTGCCGTAGATCACGACGGTTGCCGACGTCACGACGACCGACACCACCGACAGCAGCGCCATCGGCAGCGGCAGCCCGATCGACTGCCCGATCATCTGGTCGCGCTGCGAATGCGCGAAGCGCGTGAAATCCGGAATGTTCAGCGCGAGCGTCGCCCAGAAGCCGACCATCGCGGTCAGGCCCGGCCAGAAGGTCGCCCAGAACAGCCCGGCCTTCTTGCCGCCAGCCGCGAACTGCGACGGCGCCGACAGCATCGAGCCGAACCCGCCCGCCTTCGACGTCGCCCACCACACGAGCGCCACGCACATCACGACCTTGATCGGCGCGGACCAACTTTCGAGCCAGCGGATCGAATCGGTGCCGTGCCAGATGAAGTACAGCTGCAGCGCCCAGAACACGAGGAAGCACGCGAGTTGCCCGAACGAGATGCCGACGAGCGGCAGCGCCGCGCCGTGCAGCGCATTGCCGGTCAGGATGTTCAGCAGCGTGTAGATCGCACTGCCGCCGAGCCAGGTCTGGATGCCGTACCAGCCGCAGGCGACGATCGCGCGCAACAGCGCCGGCAGCTTCGCGCCCTGCGTGCCGAACGACGCGCGCACGAGCACCGCGTACGGAATCCCGTGCTTCGCGCCCGCATGGCCGATCAGCAGCATCGGCACGAGCACGATCAGGTTGCCGAGCAGCACCGTCATCACCGCCTGCCACGGCGACATGCCTTCCTGGATCAGCCCGGCCGCGAGCATGTACGACGCGATGTTCATCACCATCCCGACCCACAGCGCCGCGAAGTGGTACCACTTCCACGTGCGCTGCGCCGGCGTCGTCGGCGCGAGATCGTCGTTGTACAGGCTGCCGCCGTGCGCCGCGGCGCTGTCGGGATCGGCGGGATTCGCTGCGTGATTCATCGAACACACTCCACGAAAACGTCAACGCCGGCATCGTGCGATGCCGGCCCGGGTGGAACGAAAGGCGGCGATGCAGGATGACCCTGCCTCGCCGGACGCCGGTCAGGCAGCCTTCTTCGCGTGCTTATCCGGTGCCGCCGCGCCTGCACCCGCCCCCGCCTCCGCGCTCGCCGGATTGTTCGGATGCGTGGTCCAGTTCGCGTAGTCGCCCGAATCGACGCGCTCCATCGTGATGCATTGCTCGACCGGACACACATGCATGCAAAGATTGCACCCGACGCACGCCGAATCGACCACTTCGAAATGCCGCACGCCGTCCTTCGTCGCCGTGATCGCCTGGTGCGAGGTGTCCTCGCACGCGATATGGCACAGCCCGCACTGGATGCAGCGGTCCTGGTCGATGCGCGCCTTGATGTCGTACTTCAGGTTCAGGTATTTCCAGTCGGTGACGTTCGGCACTGCGCGGCCGCGGATGTCGTCGAGCGTCGCGTAGCCCTTCTCGTCCATCCAGTTCGACAGCCCGTCGGCGAGATCCGACACGATCCGGAAGCCGTAATGCATCGCGGCGGTGCACACCTGCACGCTGCCGGCGCCGAGCACCATGAACTCGGCCGCGTCGCGCCATGACGAGACGCCGCCGATGCCCGAGATCGGCAGGTTCGGCGTTTCCGGGTCGCGGGCGATTTCCGCGACCATGTTCAGCGCGATCGGCTTGACCGCCGGCCCGCAATAGCCGCCGTGCGTGCCCTTGCCGTCGACGGTCGGCATCGGCGCCATGTGGTCGAGATCGACCGCGACGATCGAGTTGATCGTGTTGATCAGTGACACGCCGTCCGCCCCGCCCTTGTACGCGGCGCGCGAGCCCATCCGGATGTCGCTGATGTTCGGTGTGAGCTTCACGAGGCACGGCAGCTTCGTGCCCTCCTTCACCCAGCGCGTGACCATCTCGACGTATTCGGGCACCTGCCCGACCGCCGCGCCCATCCCGCGCTCGCTCATCCCGTGCGGGCAACCGAAGTTGAGCTCGACCGCGTCGGCCCCGGTATCCTCGACGAGCGGCAGGATCCATTTCCAGTCGCGCTCGTTGCACGGCACCATCAGCGACACGATCAGCGCGCGGTCCGGCCAGTCGCGCTTCACCTGCGCGATCTCTCTCAGGTTCACGTCGAGCGGACGGTCGGTGATCAGCTCGATGTTGTTCAACCCCGCGATGCGCTGGCCGTTCCACTGCACGGCGCCGTAGCGCGAACTGACGTTGACGACGTGCGGGTCGAGCCCGAGCGTCTTCCAGACGACGCCGCCCCAGCCCGCCTCGAATGCGCGATTGACGTTGTAGGCCTTGTCGGTCGGCGGCGCGGACGCCAGCCAGAAGGGATTCGGCGAAGTGATGCCTGCGATGGTGCAGCGAAGATCGGCCATGTTCGGCTCCGTGAGAATGGGGTCGTGTTCGGTGTGCCGGCGGGACGCCGCGCGTTCAGGCCGCCTTTGCGTCGCGCGCGGCGAGCGTCGCGTCGATCGACGCGGCCGCGCGCTTGCCGTCCTGCACGGCCTGCACCGTGAGATCGATGCCGTCGGTCGCCGCGCAGTCGCCGCCGGCCCACACGTCCGGCAGCGCCGTGCGCCCGTCCGCATCGACCGCGATCCGCGTGCGGTCCGAAGTCAGCAACGTGGCCGTGATGCCGTCCGGCACGAGCGTCTGGCCGATCGCCTTCAGCACCATGTCCGCATCGATGGTGAAGCGCTCGCCCGATGCGCCCTCGAATTCGACGCCCGTCACTTGCCCGTTCGCACCCGCGATGCGCACCGGCTTCGCGTGCGTGACGAGCGTGACGCCGCTCTTTTGCGCGAACTCGCGCTCGGCCCACGTCGCGCTCATCGCGTCCACGCCGCGCCGGTACACCATCGTCACGCGCTCGGCGCCGAGCTTGCGGCTCTGCACCGCCGCATCGATCGCCGTATTGCCGCCGCCGATCACGACCACGCGCCGCCCGACCGGCACGTTCGCGAGCGCGTCGGCCTGCCGCACCTGCTCGATGAAATCGACCGCGTTCATCACGCCGCCCAATTGCTCGCCGTCGATCGCGAGCGCGCGCACGCCACCGAGCCCCATCGCGAGGAATACCGCGTCATGCTGCTCGCGCAGCGCATCGAGCGTCACGTCGCGTCCGAGCGCCGCACCGGTTTGCAGCGTGATGCCGCCCACCGACAGCAGCCACTCGACCTCGCGTTGCGCGAAATCGTCGACGGTCTTGTACGCGGCGATCCCGTATTCGTTGAGGCCGCCGGCCTTCGGACGCGCGTCGAACAGCGTGACACGATGCCCCGCGAGCGCGAGCCGGTGCGCGCACGCGAGCCCGGCCGGCCCCGCGCCGACCACCGCCACATGGCGGCCCGTCTCCGACGCGCGCCGGAACTGCACCGCGCCGGTCTGCATCGCCCAGTCGGTCGCATGCCGCTGCAGCGCACCGATCGCGACCGGCTGCGCATCCTGATGGTTGCGCACACAAGCGCCTTCACAGAGGATCTCGGTCGGGCACACACGTGCGCACATCCCGCCGAGCGGATTCGCGGACAGGATGTCGGTCGCGGCGCCTTTGAGGTTGCCGTTGCCGATCTTGCGGATGAAGCTCGGGATGTCGATCTGCGTCGGGCACGCGTGCACGCACGGTGCGTCGTAGCAGTAATGGCAGCGGCTCGCGGCGGCCGCCGCCGCGGTCGGATCGAGCAGCGGCGCGATATCGGCGAATTCGCACGAGAGTTGCGTGGACGACAGGCGATGCGCGGCGATATCGCCGGTTGGCTGGGTGGTCATACGCGTTCCTTCGGCTGGGTGGAGACAAAGCCGTCCCCGCCGGCTGCGAATGCACAGTCGGGGCGGTCATGCTTAGGCATGCAAATTTCTGACGACAGGCAGCCTCGCGGCTGCTACGGCAGATCCATCATGAAGCCGGCTCGCATGCGCGCGACAGCATCGCGTGCAGCAGCACGTTCGCGCCGGCCTCGATCCATGCGGGCGTCGCGTCCTCGATCTCGTTGTGGCTGATGCCGTCGACGCAGGGCACGAACACCATCGACGTCGGCGCGACCTGCGCGAGATAGCACGCGTCGTGGCCCGCGCCCGACACGATGTCGCGATGCGAATAGCCGAAGCGGTCGGCCGCGCCGCGCACGGCCGCCACGCACGCGGGATCGAACGCGACCGGCTTGTAGTAGAAAATCTGCTCGAGCTCGGTGTCGAGCCCGATGTCGGCCGCGATGCGCGCGACGCCGTCGCGCAGCGCCGCATCCATCTTCGCAAGCACGGCGTCGTCCGGATGACGGAAATCGACGGTGAAGAACACGCGGCCCGGAATCACGTTGCGCGAGTTCGGGTGGACCTGCATCATGCCGACCGTCGCACAGCCGAACGGCGCATGATCGAGGCCGATCCGGTTGACGAGATCGACCACGCGCGACGCACCGAGCAGCGCGTCGCGGCGGCGCGGCATCGGCGTCGGCCCCGCGTGCGCTTCCTGGCCGGTGAACGTGATCTCGTACCAGCGCTGCCCCTGCGCGTCGGTCACGACGCCGATCGTCTTGCATTCCGCTTCGAGAATCGGCCCCTGTTCGATATGCAGCTCGAACGCCGCGTGCAGCTTGCGCCCGCCGCACGGCACGTCGCCCGCATAACCGATGCGCGCCAGTTCCTCGCCGATCGTCTTGCCGTCGACGTCCTTGCGCGACAGCCCGTATTCGAGCGGGAACACGCCCGCGAACACGCCCGATGCGACCATCGCGGGCGCGAAGCGCGAACCCTCTTCATTGGTCCAGATCACGACCTCGACGGGATGCTCGGTCTCGATGCCGTGATCGTTGAGACTGCGAATCACTTCGAGGCCGCCGAGCACGCCGTAGATGCCGTCGAAGCGTCCGCCGGTCGGCTGCGAATCCGCGTGCGAGCCCGTGACGACCGGCGCGGCGTCGGCCACGCGGCCCGCGCGGCGCATGAACACGTTGCCCATCGTATCGACCGTCACCGTGCAGCCGGCCGCCTTCGCCCAGCCGACGATCAGGTCGCGGCCGGCCTTGTCGAGATCGGTCAGCGCGAGGCGGCACACGCCGCCTTTCGGCGTCGCGCCGATTTTCGCGACTTCCATCAGGCTGTCCCACAACCGCTTGCCGTCGACCTTGATCGACGTGTCGAAAGCTGCCCGCTTCACTGTTTCCGATACCGCGTTCATTCGTATCGCTCCTGTGGGGTCGGTGATGTCGTCAGCCCGGTCTGTGCCGGTGCGTGTGATGCCTGTTTCGAGGGCACACCGCCCGGATGCGGTGCATGTCCCCGTCGATTCGCGAAACGCGCAAATCCTGTCCGATTGGACAGGTTTTAGACGATCAAAATGACCAGCGCAACGTCTTTCTTGCGTGACGCGATGGAGCGAGAAACGTGCCACCGCAACGCAGCATCGCGGTGGAATCGCGGCATCCGGATGCGTGCGCGCGACGCGAATCAGCAGCTAGAATGAAGCCCAACGCGGCATGGCCGCCGCGCGAGGGACACGATGAGACATGACGAGGCGGCGATCGAAGCCACCGACCGGGACGAAACGCCCGCGCCTTTGCGGCGACGCAAGGCACACATTCGCGAGTCCAACGAAGCCCATCTGCTCGCGTGCGCGGAAGCCGTATTCGCGGAACGCGGGCTCGCCGGCGCCAGCACCGCGATGATCGCGGAGCGCGCGGGCCTGCCGAAGGCGAATGTGCACTACTACTTCCCGACCAAGCTTGCGCTGTACCGCCGCGTGCTCGACGACCTGTTCGAGGACTGGCATCGCGCGGCCGGCTCGTTCGAGGCCGGCGACGATCCGGTGGAGGCGATCGGCAGCTACGTGCGCGCGAAGATGGCGCTGTCGCAGCGGCGCCCGCTCGGCTCGAAGGTCTGGGCCAACGAGATCATCCACGGCGCGGAACACATGCAGGACATCCTGTCGCAACGCGTGAAGCCGTGGTTCGACGCGCGCATCAACGTGATCGACGGCTGGATCGCGCGCGGACTGCTCGCGCCGATCGACCCGCATGCGCTGATGTACCTGATCTGGGCGACCACGCAGCATTATGCGGATTTCGATGCGCAGATTCGCGCGCTGAGCGGCAAGCGCGCGTTCACGAAGAAGGCGTTCGACGACAGGACCGAACAGGTCGTGCAACTCGTGATTCGCGCATGCGGCGCGGTATCGCCGAACGCGAAGTCGTAGCGCGACACGGCGATCAACCAAATAAAAACGGGCGGCGCGCACCACACGGAAGGTCCCGTGCGATACGCGCCGCCCGCGATGCCACGGACGGACGAACGATGCGTCGCGTTACGCGAGGCGCTCGATCGCGACGGCCGTCGCTTCGCCGCCGCCGATGCACAGCGATGCGACGCCGCGCTTCAAGCCGTACGTTTCGAGCGCGGCCAGCAGCGTCACCATCACGCGCGCACCCGATGCGCCGATCGGATGCCCGAGCGCGCATGCGCCGCCGTGCACGTTGACCTTCTCGTGCGGCAGGTCGAGGTCGCGCATCGCGGCCATCGGCACCACCGCGAACGCTTCGTTGATCTCGAACAGGTCGACGTCGCGCAGGTTCCAGCCGGTTTTCTCCGACAGCTTGCGCAGCGCGCCGATCGGCGCGGTCGCGAACAGGCCGGGCTTGTCCGCATGAGTCGAATGCCCGACGATCACGGCCTTCGGCGTGAGGCCGAGGCGCTCGGCTTCCGAGCGACGCATCATCACGAGCGCGGCCGCGCCGTCCGAAATCGACGAGGCGTTCGCGGCCGTCACCGTGCCGCCGTCGCGGAACGCCGGCTTCAGCGTCGGGATCTTGTCGAGTTTCGCCTTGCCCGGCTGCTCGTCGATCGACACGACGCTTTCCGTCTTGCCGGCCTTCACGGTCACCGGCGCGATTTCCGACACGAAACGCCCTTCCGCGATCGCGCGCTGCGCCCGCGTCAGCGACGCAATCGCGAACGCATCCTGCGCTTCGCGCGTGAACTGGTAGGCCTGCGCGCAATCCTCGGCGAAGGTACCCATCAGGCGGCCCTTTTCATACGCGTCCTCGAGCCCGTCGAGGAACATGTGGTCGAGCACCTGCCCATGACCCATGCGCATGCCCGCGCGCGCCTTCGGCAGCAGGTACGGCGCATTCGTCATGCTCTCCATCCCGCCCGCCACGGCCACGCCCGCCGAACCCGCCAGCAGCAGGTCGTGCGCGAACATCGCGGCCTTCATCCCGGAGCCGCACATCTTGTTGACCGTGGTCGCACCCGCGGCGAGCGGCAGCCCGGCCTTCAGCGCGGCCTGGCGCGCCGGCGCCTGGCCCTGGCCGGCCGGCAGCACGCAGCCGAACACGATCTCGTCGATGCGCTCGGCGGACACGTTCGCGCGCTCGAGCGCGGCGCGAATCGCCACCGCGCCAAGGTCGCTCGCGCTGGCCGCCGCCAGGTCGCCCTGAAAACCGCCCATCGGCGTGCGCGCCGCGCCCACGATTACGATCGGATCCTGAGTCGTCATGATTCGCTTCCTCCAGTGTCAGCGCGGTGCCATGCGCAACGCGCCATCGAGACGGATAACTTCGCCGTTCAACATCGTGTTCTCGGCGATGTGGCGCACCAGCGCCGCAAATTCTTCCGGGCGGCCGAGCCGCGGCGGGAACGGCACGCTCTTGCCGAGCGCGTCCTGCACGTCCTGCGGCATGCCGGCCATCATCGGCGTCGCGAAGATGCCGGGCGCGACCGTCACGACGCGAATGCCGAAGCGCGCGAGCTCGCGTGCGATCGGCAGCGTCAAGCCCACCACGCCGCTCTTCGACGCCGCATACGCAGCCTGTCCGATCTGCCCGTCGAACGCCGCGACCGATGCGGTATTGACGATCACGCCGCGCTCGCCTTCCGCGTCAGCGTCCTGCTTCGACATCGCTTCGGCGGCCAGCCGGATCATGTTGAACGTGCCGACCAGATTGATCGACACCGCGCGCGCGAAGCGGTCGAGCGAATGCGGGCCGTCGCGGCCGACGACCTTCTCGCCCGGCGCGACGCCCGCGCAGTTGACGAGCACGTCGACGCGGCCGAACGCGTCGCGCGCGGCCGCGACGGCGGCCTGACCATCGGCTTCGCTCGTCACGTCGGTCTTCACGAAGCGCGCGGCCGCGCCGAGTTCGTTCGCGAGGCTCGTGCCCGCCTCGTCATTGACGTCCAGCAGCACGGCTTTGCCGCCCTGCGCGACGACCATGCGCGCCACCGCGGCGCCGAGGCCGGAACCGGCACCGGTAATCAGAAAAACGCGATCCTTGATATTCATTCGCAGTCCGTATTCAGGGTTGAGCGGCCTTCTCGGCTTCCATCTTGCGCAACACGAAGCGCTGGATCTTGCCGCTCGGGGTTTTCGGCAGCGCGTCGACGAAGTCGATCGCGCGCGGATAAGCGTGAGCGGACAGCCGCCGCTTCACGTGCAGACTCAATTCCTCGGCCAGTTCCGGCGTGCCGTCGAACCCTTTCGACAGGACGACGAACGCCTTCACGATCTCCGTGCGCTCCGGATCGGGCACACCGATCACGGCAGCCTCGCTGACGGCCGGATGCTCGATCAGCGCACTTTCCACGTCGAACGGGCCGATCCGGTAGCCGGACGACGTGATCACGTCGTCCGCGCGGCCGATGAAGCTCACGGTGCCATCCGGCTCCAGCTCGACGTTGTCGCCGGTCCGGTAGTAGCCGCCCGCGATCGCCGGCGTGTCCTGCTGCCAGTAGCCGCGGAACCACAGCAGCGGCGAGCGCGCGATGTCGATCGCGAGGTTGCCGGGCTCGCCGGGGCCAAGCTCGCGGCCGGCTTCGTCGAGCACCGCGACACGGTAGCCCGGCATCGCGAGGCCGGCCGAACCGGCATGGATGACGTGCGTGAGGCCGTGATGATTGTTGACGACCATCCCGAGTTCGGTCTGGCCGTAGTGGTCATGGATCGGCGCGCCGAGCGCCGCGTGGAACCAGCGCACGACTTCGGGATTCAGCGGCTCGCCGGCACTGCTGACCACGCGCAGCTGGCCTTTCAGCCGTGCGGCCGCTTCGTTGCCGGCCGCCATCAGCATCCGGTACGCGGTCGGTGAACCGGCGAGGCTCGTGATGCCGAGTCGCTCGATCACGTCATAGGTGCTGTCGACCGTGAAGCTGCCCTCGTACAGCGTCGTCGCATGACCGAGGAGCAGCGGGCCGGTGATCGCGTAATAGAGCCCGTACGCCCAGCCCGGATCGGCGATGTTCCAGAACCGGTCGCTCGCGCGCAGGTCGACCGCTTCGCGCATGTACGCGCCGAACGCGAGCAGCGCGTACAGCGGCACCGGCACGCCCTTCGGCAGGCCCGTCGTGCCCGACGTCGACATCATCATGAACAGGTCCGACCCCTTGCGCAGCACCGGCTCGAACGTATCGGACTGCGCAGCGAGCGCCGCGCGGAAATCGATGTCGTGAGCCGGCAGCGTCTCGCCTGCATCGCGCACCGTCGCGACCGCCGGACAGTCGGCAATTTCGTCGAGCTTCGCGCGATTCGCGACGTTGGTCACGACCAGCCGCGCGCCGCTCATGCGCAGCCGGTGCTCGATCGCTTTCGGGCCGAACGCGGTAAACAGCGGCTGGTACACGGCGCCCGCGCGCCACGTGCCGAGGATCGTCGCGACGAGTTCCGGCGTGCGCGGCAGCATGCCGGCCACCACGTCGCCCGGCTTCACGCCCTGCGCGACGAGCAGGTGCGCGACCCGGGCCGACAACGCCTGCATCTGCGCGAAGGTGACGCGATGGTGCTGGCCGCCGGCGTCGATCCAGTCGAGCGCGATCGCGTCCGCCTTCGCGTGCCGGTCGCAGCATTCGACACACGCGTTCAGGCCGCGCTCCAGGTCGCCGTCCAGTTGCGCGGCGGCGGTCTCGATACTGAACCGGGCCACGGCGTCGGCGTAGGCCGGCACCGCCCGGGCGGTAGCTCCTTCAGGCATGCGTGTCTCCTGTGCGTTATGGCCGCCGGCGAGCCAGGGGCGCGACGGGGATACATCGATAGTAGACAGCCCCTACATTGCAATCAATGACAAACGGAATCTAGAATCGTGATCGCTTTTGCCATGTCGGAGGACGCAGGAAAATGGGGCCGCAGATGATTTCGCCGGATTTCGTCGACGATGCGCTTGCGTGCCTGCGCCGGCGCGGCCTGCCGACCGCGCCCGTGCTGCGTGCGGCGGGGCTGCCGGCCGCCGTGCACGAGCCCGTCACGCCGCAGCAGTACGGCCGGCTGTGGCTCGCGATCGCCGGTGCGCTCGACGACGAGTTCTTCGGACTCGCCGCGCGCCCGATGCGGCGCGGCAGCTTCACGCTGCTGTGCCACGCGGTGCTGCATGCCGGCACGCTCGACAAGGCGCTGCGGCGCGCGCTGAAGTTTCTGCGCGTGGTGCTCGACGAGCCGCACGGCGAGCTCGTGGTGGCCGACGGGCAGGCGCAGATCGTGCTGGCGCAATCGGGCGCGCCGTACCCGGCGTTCGCGTACCGGACGTTCTGGCTGATCCTGCTCGGCGTCGCGTGCTGGCTGATCGGCCGGCGCATCCCGCTGCAGCGCATCGATTTCGCGTGCCCGAGCGCCGGCCAGCGCCGCGACTATCACCAGTTCTTCGGCGTCCCCGTGCATTTCGACCGGCCCGACAGCCGGCTCGCGTTCAACGCCGCGTACCTCGCGCTGCCGACGATCCGTTCGGAGCAGGCGCTGAAGACCTTCCTGCGCGGCGCGCCCGGCAACCTGCTCGTGCGCTACCGGCACGACACCGGCTGGGTCGCGAAGACGCGCGCGCATCTCAAGGCGCGGCCGGCCGCCGAATGGCCCGACTTCGACACGCTGGCCGTGCGCCTCGACACGACGCCCGCGACGCTGCGGCGGCGTTTGCGCAGCGAAGGGCAAAGCTTCGCGGCGATCAAGGACGAGTTGCGCGGCGCGCTCGCGCAGTCGCTGCTGCGCGGGCACGCGCTCAGCGTCGCGGAGATCGCGGCCGAGCTCGGCTTCACCGAGCCGAGCGCGTTTCATCGCGCGTTCCGGAAATGGACGGGGACGAGCCCCGGTGCCTTCCGGCGCGACGTGCATGCGGCTCAGGCGGAGTCTTGAATGGCTGATGGATGTGGAGCGCCTCGTCATGTGCCGTCGATACGCTCCAGTCCGGTTTCTTCTGCGTTCCGGTGCGAATCCGCGCGGCGTTCACCGCACCGCGGAGCCGGCACGACGTTGCGCCGCGATCCGTCAGACCACATACTGGTCGGCCAGTCCGGACGAGGTTGCGTCGATGGTGAATGTCGATCAGGGCGCCGCTTCGATCTTCGGCGCGATCGGAACGGCCGTGTCGTTGCTGGCGGCGATTCCTTACGCGCTCGCGATCTATCGGCGCACCGTGCGCCCGCATCTGTTCACGTGGCTCGTGTGGTCGGTCGTCACGGCGATCGCGGCTGCCGGCCAGTTCGTCGCGGGCGCGGGGCCGTCCGCGTGGTGCACGGCGGCGATCGCCGTCACGTGCTTTCTGACGCTGATCGCCAGCCTGTTTCGCGGCGAACGCGGCTGGACGGGCCTCGACTGGCTGTTTCTGTGCGCGGCCCTGTCGGCCATTCCGCTGTGGATGCTGACCGACGATCCGACGGTATCGATCTGTCTGGTTACGCTGATCGAGCTTGCCGGCCTCGGCCCGACCGTGCGCAAGACGATCCGCGATCCGTGGAGCGAGAGCCTCGCGTATTTCGCGCTATGCGTGCTCAAGTACGCACTGGCGCTGCTGGCACTGAGCACGTGGAGTGTCGCGGTCGCGTTCTATCCGGCCGTCAATCTCATCGCGTCGATCGGCATCTGCATGGTGATGCTGGTCCGGCGTCAGTCGTTGTCGAACGCGCGGTAGGCTGCGTTTGTCACCGCCATGCCGCTCCCCTTCCGAAATGATGCGAGGCCTGACATGGATGCAATCCGTACCGTCATCGAACCCTATGAGACCGCGCTCTGCACAGCGATGCTGAGCAACGACGTCGAAGCGCTCGACGCGCTGCTGGACGACGATCTGGTATTCACCGCCCCGACCGGCCAGGTCATCTCGAAGGAGGACGACCTCACCGCGCATCGGGCGAAGCTTCTGCGTCTCGACACACTCGACGTCCTCGAGAGGCGCGCATGCGCGATCGACGAGATGATCCTGACCACGACGCGAGCGACTCTCGCCGGACATTTCGATGGCGCGGCATTCGCCGGCACGTTTGCTTATACGCGGGTCTGGCGTCGATCGGGCGCCCACTGGCGTGTCGTCGCCGGACATGCGTCGCAGGTCATGTAACTGCGACGGGCGTGTGAGGATGAATAGTGTCGAGCAAAGCCGCTGCGAGCAGCCGGCCGTCGACCGGACGGTGAGATGCCGCGATCCCGACGATGCACTGATGAAGGCGCGACACGGTGTCGGCAATGACGAGAGACGAAATGCACAAGCTATTTACCGTGCGTTCCGCGCGTGCCGCGGACGCAGACGAACTCACGCGACTGGCGCGCCTGTCGAAAGCGCACTGGGGCTATCCGAAGGAATGGCTGGACGTGTGGCAAAACGATCTCACGATCTCGCCGGAGACGATCGAAGGGGCGATCGGTTATGTCGCGGAATCAGGCGAGTCGATCATCGGGTTCTGGATCCGAGCATCGTTGAATTCGGATCGACCAACGCCCGGATGGCTGTTCGTTCATCCCGATCACATGGGTCAGGGCGTCGCCCGTGCGCTGTGGGAATCAGTTCGGACCGAGGCCGCTGCGAGAGGAATCAAGCGCTATCCCGGGCAGATTTTTTCCGATCTTGCGGATCATGGTCTGATGGGTGAGGAGATCGCAGCAAGATGGCTCACTGCGTACGGTTGACGAGATTGGGCTACCGACTGCGGCAAGCATGTTTTTTTGGCACGCCAATGCAAAAACCCCCGCCTTTCGGGCGGGGGTTTCTGGCTTGAGGGGAGCCTGACGATTACCTACTTTCACACGGGAATCCGCACTATCATCGGCGTAGAGTCGTTTCACGGTCCTGTTCGGGATGGGAAGGGGTGGGACCGACTCGCTATGGTCATCAGGCAAAGGGGGT
>NZ_JACCQC010000051.1:0-24626 GCF_015712225.1 Burkholderia sp. 9775_39
CGAAGCACATCACGGGCAAGGCGGCGGAAGCGGCGCTCGGCGCGGCGCACATCACGGTGAACAAGAACGCGATTCCGAACGACCCGGAAAAGCCGTTCGTGACGAGCGGCATCCGTCTCGGCTCGCCGGCGATGACGACGCGCGGCTTCGGGCCGGCGGAAGCCGAGCAGGTCGGCAACCTGATCGCCGACGTGCTGGAGAACCCGGAAGACGCAGCGACGATCGAGCGCGTGCGCGGCCAGGTTGCCGAGCTGACGCAACGGTTCCCCGTCTACGGCTGATACGGTGCGAGGTTCGACTGCCGCCAGGCGGTCGAACCGCATCGCTTCACGCCGATGCACGTTGAAATAAAAAACCGACTCGCGGGCGCAATGCCGCGAGTCGGTTTTTTGCCGGTTGCGACGATGCTTCGGACTTCAGACGGATGGATCGACGTTCGCCTCGAATTCGCGGATACGGTCGAGGTTGCGCGTGTCCTTCAGCACCGGCGGCCCCGCGAACGTATTGCGCACGCCGAAGCCGTACCAGATCACCATCAGTGCAACCACGAAGCCGACGAGCACGTAGAGCACCTTTTCGTTCGGCGGCTGGATACCGACGTACGCGAGCACGCACGCGCCGACCAGTGCGAGCAACGCGCACGGCTTCGACCAGACGCCCAGCTGGAACGGGCCCTTGTCGGTCCACGAGCGGCCTTCGGCCAGCATGCCGGAGCCGATCGGCATCGCGTACGAGATGAACAGGAACACCGCGCTGCCGGCGCTCAGCACCGAGAACGCGTCGCCGTACAGCGTGACGACGATCGCGAGCACAGCACAGGTCCAGATCGCGGGCCCGGGCGTCCGGTGCGTCGGGTTCACGCTGCGCAGCAGCTTCGACGCCGGCAGTCCGCCGTCGCGGGCGAACGCATACATCATCCGCGACGTCGACATGATCGCCGCGAGCCCGCACACGTAATTGATGAAGAACATCGCGAGTTCGAGCGTGACGCGCAGCGCCGTCGGAATCGGCGCGAGGATCGCTTCGAAGAAGCCGGTGCCCTGCTTCATGCTGGCGGTCAGGTCGGGCATCACCAGCACGAACGCGCACACCATCACGTATCCGAATATCGCGGACCAGAACACCGAGCCGATGATGCCGCGCGGCACGTTCCTGGCCGCGTCGTGCGTCTCTTCCGACGTGTGCGCGGACGCATCGAAGCCGGTGATCGTGTAGGTCACGAGCAGTAGACCGGACAGGAACGCGAGCGGCGTGGCCTGCTTCGGCCACGCGCCGCCGTCAACGCCGGTGAAGTTGGTGAAGGTGACGAGCCGGTGCATGTCGAACGCGACGGGCGAGTAGTAGAGCAACGACACCACCAGCGCAATCGTCACGACGAAAATAAGATATCCGGACAAATCGGTGATCTTGCTTGCGATCTTGATGCCGCGCGCGTTCAGCACGGCCTGCGAGATCGTGATGAGCGCGATGAACGCCGTTTGATGCCACCACGTCAGGCTGTCCGGTCTGACGCCGAACATCGGCGCGATCAGCGTCTTGAAGAACGGGTCGTAGGTGCCGAAATTGATCGCGGCGATCACGAAGATCAGGCCGATCAGGTTGAGCCACGCCGTCATCCATCCCCACTTCTTCCCGCCGAGGATCGCGCCCCAGTGGTAGAGGCCGCCCGCGGTCGGAAACGCGGACGCAATTTGCGACATCGACACGGCGACGATCAGCGCGAACAGCGAGCCGAGTGGCCAGCCGAGGCCGATCGACGCGCCGCCGGCCGCGGAAAACGCGAGCTGGAACGCGGTGATGCCGCCGGACAGGATGCAGATCACTGAAAACGACACGGCGAAGTTCGAGAAACCGCTCATACGTCTCGACAGTTCCTGCGCATAGCCCATTTTGTGCAGCAGGCTTACGTCGCTATCGGTGCCTGAATCAGGCGGGATTTTTGCATCCATAGTCGCTCCGTCACGAATGTCCTGCGTGGCAGGACCGTCATTTCCGCCCGGGCTGCGCGGCGCAGCCCGCTCCTGGGATTCGTCGGCGGCACGCGCTACCGGGGGGAGCCCGCAAGCGCTTTCCAGTCCGACGCGTGAACGGTATGAAATCAAATCTCCCGGCTCTATCAGATTTCGGCAATGTAGTGAAAATCCTGAGAGACGCACCGGATCAGGGCACGGCGTGTCGCTGGCTACTCTTTTTTGCCGAGAAGTTACCGCATTGCTCAAAGCCAGTTCGTTTCGAACGGGAACGTAGACAACGGCACGCACCCGGTTTCAGTGAGCAGCACCTGCTGCTCGAGCTTGACGCCTTCGTCGCCGCCTTCCGCGCCGATATAGCTTTCGATGCACAACGTCATCCCGCTCTCGAACGTACCGTCGTAGCCAGCGCTGTCCCAATCCATGTAGTGTGCGACGGACGGATACTCGTCCACCATGCCGATACCGTGCGCGAGGCAGCTGTAGCGATTCTTCTGATACGGTTGCGGCATTTTCCAGGTACGCTGGGCGAACTCGCTGAACGCCATGCCCGGGCGCAGCAGATCCGTGTTGGTCATCAACTGCGCGTACGCGGCGGCATAGAGCCGGCGCTGGGCGTCGGTCGGGCGAACGTGGCCGACCGTCCAGGTTCGGGAAATATCCGCGCAATAGCCGAACGGGCCGACCAGATCGGTATCGAACGCGATCAGCTCGCCCTGCTTCATGGTCCGCGCGCTGCATTCCTGCATCCACGGATTGGTGCGCGGCCCCGACGCGAGCAGTCGCGTTTCGATCCATTCCCCGCCAAGCCGGATATTCTCGTAGTGCAGGTGGGCCCAGAGATCCTGTTCGCTCATTCCCGGCGTCAACACGTTGTGCATGCGCCGGATGCCTTGCTCGCACACGTCGACGGCGGTCTTGATCAATTGCAGTTCGTCCGCGGATTTCACGGCGCGCGCGTGTTCCATCAACGCTTGTCCGTCCGCCACGCGGACGCCTTCTTCCTGAAGCGCATAAACGCCTTCAGGGTCGAGCCTGTCGACTGCGATACGCATCTCGGACGGCGTGTGCTGACGCAGCAGGTCGGCGACTTCGCGCGCCCATTGCCGGGCCTTGCGCACCGATTCCGGCCCGGAACTGAAGTAATTCCAGCAGGTGGCGCCGCGCAGCTCGACATCGAGCGTGCTGCCGTTCCACACATGCTCGCAGTTGTGGAATTCGAAACCGATGACGGGCCCGTGCACAAACACGATCACGTAGCGCGTCGGGTTGCGCCCGGTCCAGATTTGCATGTTGGACGTATCCGTCGCATAGCGGATGTTGACCGGGTCGTAAAGAACGATGGCCGGGCAATTCCGCCGAACGAGCTCGTTCCGGACCCGCTCGATGCGGTACGCGCGCACGCGCTCAATCAGATCGTCCGAAACGCCGGCGATACCGGTCGTTTGCATCGTTGTCGCCACATGAAGCGTGCTGACCGCTGACATTGCGCCTCCAGTTCGTCGTTACGGATCCGTCCGGACTCGTGGCAGCGCCGCGTGTGCCGCTCCGGGCGCCACCGGGGTCCTTTGAGGTCAGTATCGAAATGCAGAAAAGGCCAGTCAACGCGCTATATTTTCAGGATCGCATTACTTTAGGTCATGCGAAGGGCGGCGCTTGACGATGGCCGCGACGTCGTCGCGTTCGACAGGAGGAAGGGGAAAGGAGAACCAGGCGGCATCATGCCGATACCGTTCGAATCGGGACAGCGATCGAACCGGCGCGTCGCGTCACTGAACCGGAAGTTCCTCGCGCAACCAGTCGATCAATTGCGTGACCGTGGGTGTCAACGAACGGCCGTGAGGCACGATGACGAAATAGGCATCGCTCGTCTTGCACGATCCGACCGGCATCCGGACCAGCTCACCGGTCGCCAGCAGGTCGTGCACGAGTCGGTTCCAGCCAAGCGCGACACCCTGCCCGTATCGGGCTGCCTGTACCGCATCCGTGTAGAGGCTGCAGCGCAGCGCGTAGTTCAGCTTGGCCGGACGGTGGCCGACCGAGCGGAACCACGCTTCCCAGCCCATCCAGCCTTCGGACGTCGAGTCGGATTCGATCAGCGGAAGCGCGCCGAGCGCTTCGACGGATGCCGGCATGCCGTTTTCCTCGATGAAGGCGGCCGAGCACACCGGAAACACTTCCTCGTCGAACAGCAGGATGGAGGTTCCGTCCGCCCACTTTCCGTCGCCATAGCGCACCGCGACGTCGACTTCCACTTGGCGGAGGTCCGCGGTAAACATCTGGGTCGTCAGCCGCAGCTTCAATGACGGGTTCAGGTGCTTGAGCTTGGGCAGCCTCGGCAGCAGGCGGAATTGCGCGAACGATGCGGTCGACGCGAGCACGAGCTCCTGCTGGTCGGCACCCGTCGACAGACGGTCGAATGCGCCCGCGATTCGCTGCATCGATTCGGCGACGGCGAGATAGAGCATTTCGCCTTCGTTCGTCAGCGAGATCGAGCGGTGTAGACGATGGAAGAGGCGTACATCGAGCGTTTCCTCGAGGAAGCGCACTTGCCGGCTGACCGCCGCCTGGGTCACGCCGAGTTCGGCCGCCGCGTGGGTGAAGCTGCCGAGGCGGGCGACCGCTTCGAATTCGACCAGTGCGGTCAGCGACGGCACGATCCGCCGGTATCCTTTTGTTCCTTTCGTCATTTGAGTCTGATTTTCGTGCGGCCGGGGCGAATCGTGTGTCTCCAAATTGTACCGGTCAAGTCGCCGATGTTGCGATGCGGACTCGTACCGAGTCGCGCGTTCAACCGTGCGGATTCGGGTTAACCAAGGGGCCGGCGGCGTGCGCGTTCTTGCATAACATAAAGTAATGCGAACGAGAAAATATAGCGCGTTGACGGGTGAAATCGTCCCTCCAATACTTCGCTCAAAGTTTGAAAAAAGCATAGCGAAAATCAACCCCATTGGAGGTATACGATGTCTGCCGTTCTGCTCAAGACCCACCGTGAACTGCTCGACAGCCGCAAACCCGGGCACGGGCTGCCGGCCGGGCTTCTCGGCCGGCAGGATGTGTTCGAGACGGACGTCGAAGTGTTCTTCGAGAAGCTGTGGATCTTCGTCGCGGTGACGGCCGACGTGCCGGAGCCGGGCGACGTCTACGCGGTCGATATCGGCAAGTCGTCCATCCTGATCGTGCGCGACGACGACGAGAACATCCGCGCGTATCGCAACGTGTGCCGCCACCGTGGCGCGCGCCTGATGAAGAGCGCGACGAAGGCGACCGTCGGCATGCTGGTTTGCCCGTATCACCAGTGGACGTACGACCTGGACGGAAGCCTCAAGCACGCGACGCACATGGGCAAGGATTTCGACACGAAGTGCCGGAGCCTGATCCCGGTGCACGTGAAGGTGGTCGGCGCACACGTGTTCGTCTGCCTTGCCGACGAAGCGCCGGAGGATTTCTCGAAGCTCGAGACGGTGATGGCGCCGCGATTCGCGCCGCACGACATGCAGCGCACCAAGATCGCGCACGAGATGACCATCGTCGAGAACGGTAACTGGAAGCTCGTGATGGAGAACAACCGCGAGTGCTATCACTGCGGCGGTACGCATCCGGAGCTCACGCAATCGTTCCTTGCGCACGACTTCGGCTTCTGCCCGGACGGCCAGAGCGAGGAATCGCTGCGCGACTACGACGCGTATCTCGCCCACAATGCGGCGCGCAAGAAGGAGTGGGAGGAGGACGGCTATATCTGTGAGGCGTTCGACTCGGTCGACGAGAGCGTCCAGACCAATTTCCGCACGCAGCGGCTCGTTATCGCCGGCGCCTGCGAATCGCAGACGATGGATACCAAGGTCGCCTGTACGAAGCTGCTCGGCGATCTGCCGCGTCGCGATCTCGGCGACGTGCACATGTGGACCCATCACTCGTGGACGCACGTGATGAGCGACCACGCGGTCGTCGCGTATATCCTGCCAATCGCGCCGGACAAGACGGTCGTGCGCACGGTGTGGCTCGTGCATGCGGATGCGGTCGAAGGCGTCGACTACGACGTCAAGACGCTGACCGAAGTGTGGGTCGCCACGACCCAGCAGGACGCGGACCTCGTCGGGATCACGCATAGCGGGACGCAGGACCCCGCCTATGTGCCGGGCCCGTACTCGACGTATACGGAAGGCGCGCTCGAACAGTTCGCACGTTGGTACGACGCGCGCCTGAAGGCTCACGGCATCTGAGTATCGTCATGAAAGTCAGAGAGAACTTTTGCGCGGCCGATCCGGCCGCCGCGGCGACCGATCGTTTCTCGGACCCCGCGACCTGGGAACACGCGGACGTCCAGTGGGCCAGCAGCGAACAAAAGACGCTGGTGTGCTGTCGCGTGCGGGACGAGACGCACGACGTCCGTACCTTCGTGTTCAGCGCGAAGGACGGGCATCCCTTCCGCTTTGAGCCCGGCCAGTTCATCACGGTGTCGGCCGACGTCGACGGCGTGCCGGTCAGCCGTTGCTATACGGTATCGTCGCCGCCGACGCGGCCGTACACATTGTCGATCACGGTCAAGCGCACGCCCGGCGGCGTGATGTCGAACTGGCTGCATGCGAACGTGAAGCCCGGTGTCGAGCTGAGTGCATTCGGGCCGTCCGGCATTTTCACGCCGTCCTCCGGGCCGGCCGCGAAGGTGCTTTACCTGTCCGCCGGCTCGGGCGTGACGCCGCTGATGTCGATGACGAGAGCGGCGATCGACCTCGGGCTGAATCGCGACATCGTCTTTGTGCACAGCGCGAGAACGCCCGCCGACATCGTGTTTCGCGACGAACTCGAGCGTTTGAGCGCGGAAGCCGATCGTCTCAAGGTGATCCACATCTGCGAAGCGACGGGATCCGAGCCGGACTGGCGCGGGCCGACCGGCCGGCTCAGCCTCGAGCTGCTGCAACGGCACGTTCCCGACTATCGCGACCGCGAAGTCTTCACGTGCGGCCCGGCGGGCTACATGAATTCCGCGCAGGCACTGCTCGCGCAGGGCGGTCATGATCCCGTCCGCTATCACCAGGAAAGCTTCAACCTCGCCGAGACGGTCGAGCCTGCCGCGGATGCGGCCGACGCGCCGCAACAAGCGGCGGCGGTGGGCGTCCGTACGTATACGGTGCGCCTTGCGAAGTCGGGCAAGACCTTTTCGATGAGCGGCGCGGAGACGGTGCTGTCGGCCGCGCGCAAGGCCGGCGTCGCGCTGCCGTCGTCGTGCAGCCAGGGCATTTGCGGTACCTGCAAGACTGCGGTACTCGACGGCACGGTCGACATGCAGCACAACGGCGGTATCCGTCAGCGGGAAATCGACAAGGGGCTGCGCCTGATGTGCTGCAGCCGTCCCACGTCGGATCTCGTGCTCGATCTGTAGCGGTCCGTCACCCCGACGCGCGCCGATCCCGATCCGGATCGGCGCGCCCAGCCCGACATCAGTCGACCCGTCGTCCTTCCGGTATTGCCACCGTGTTCGATACCCCGGCTTTCCTCGCTTCACGTCCGCGCCATTTCGGTTTTCTCACGCTGCCGTCGTATTCGATGATCGCGTTGACGCACGCGATCGAAGCGCTGCGCGTCGCGAACTACGTCGACCGTACCGAACACTATCGCTGGACGGTGTTCTCCATCGACGGCAACCCTGTCGAAGCCAGCAACGGCATCGCGATGCGGCCCACGCAGGCGCTTGACGTGTCGGGTCCGCTGCCCGACGTGATGATCGTGTGCGGCGGCACGCGCATTCGCGAGATGGTCGACGCGCGCACGCGGCACGCGCTGAGCGCGCTTGCCGAGCGCCGGATCGTGATGGGCGCGCTGTGCAGCGGCGCATATGCGCTGCTGACCGTTGGCCTGCTCGACCGGTACCGGTGCGCAGCTCACTGGGCCGACCTCTACGCGCTGCGTGCCGAGTTTCCCGATGTCGAGATCACGGACGAGCTATTCGTGATCGATCGGGACCGGATCACGTGTACGGGCGGCATCGCGCCGATGGACATGATGCTCACGCTGATGTCGAGCGACTTCGGTCCGCATCTCGTCGTCGACGTGTCGAAGCACCTGGTCGTCAGCCGGCTGCGCGGCATGAATGAACCGCAGCCGATGCCGGTGTGTGCGCGTCTCGAGTCGACGCGCGACGATCTGGTCGAAGCGGTGAAGCTGATGGAAGCCAACGTCGAGGAGCCGCTTTCGTTTCCCGAGATCGCGCGGCTGGTCGGGCTGTCAGCGCGGCAGTTTCAGCGCGTGTTCAAGGAATATTTGAGTATGTCGCCGCGCGACTACTACCGAAGCATTCGCCTTCGGCATGCACGGGCCCTGCTGCGCCGCGGCAACGATTCCATCGGCGATGTGTCGGTGCGTTGCGGATTTCCGTCGGCGTGTACTTTCAGCAAGGCGTATCGGAAGGAGTTCGGCCATGCCCCGATCGTCGAGCGCCGCGCACCGCGATACACGGCGGGATGATAGTGCTCGGGTGACCGCATTTTGAGTACGACGCGGGCTGCCGATCGCTGGCGCGGACGTCGGCCGGGTATCACATGCTCGGCAACTGTCCGTGATGCGGGACGGGCGGGATGCCCGCGCGGGCAGGCAGGTTTTCCGTGCCGACGAATGCGTCGGCGTCGTGTGAAGCGCCGATGCAGGACAGGACCGCATCGCGTCTCGACGAGCGGGACGGTGGCGCGACATCGCCTTCCCCCGAACTTTCTCGGCTCTTTCTCATATCTTTCACAAACTAACTATATCGTACGCGCTTTCTCGACACTCCACGGGAACCGCCCAGTCATGTCAGCGCATCGCCGGATTGCCTTGCACACCTTCGCTATCGCCGTTTCGGCAGCCTTCGTTGTCGCGGCTTGCGGCGGAGACGACGTCGACAGCAACCAGCCGCCGTCGGTTGTCGCGCAACTGCCGGCAGCGCCCGCGGACCCCGGTTTCGTGGACAGCGCCCCGGTTCCGGCATCGGTGCCGGCGTTCGTCGACAACGCGGCGACCAACCAGCGCGGCGATGCGCGTTACGCCACAATGAGCACGAACGCCGGCGTGCGCGTCTTGAACGGCTTCCGTGCGCTGTGGCAGCCGCTGACCGACCTCGTCGATGCCGGGACGAGCGCACCCGCGGCCGGCGGTTTTCCGGCGGTGGCGCCGTCGCTGTGGACCGGTCTTCCGAACGACGGTACGCCGGGCGGGACGGCGCTGAACCCGGCCGTGCTGAATGCGAATGTCCAGTATGTGGTCGACGCGACGTCGCAGCGTACCGCCGCGCAGGCCGAGGCCGCGTACTACGACGACCGCCGCGGCAAGGGCTATAGCGTGTCGGACGGCATGGGGCCGCTTACCGACGCGTGGCGCGGCGCGGCGCAGCAGACGACGAGCATCACGTCGGTGCCGGCCGACGCGACGACGAAGCTCTACAACGATACGGGCAACAACACCGGCGTCGGCGGCAGCGCGAATGCCGGGTTCGGTTCCGTCGTCGATTTCATCAATACGATGGGAAACAACGGCTCGACGGAGCCGGCGAAACGCTTCTACAAATATGCGCGTCCGTATCGGTGGAGCACGAGCGTCGTCGTCGCGCCGACGCTCGTACCGGCAGAAAGCACCACGCCGGCCACGGACGGCGGTTTTCCGAGCGGGCATTCCGCGGAAGGCATGCGTGACGCGCTCGCGATGGCGTACGTGATTCCCGAACGTTTCCAGGAAATGATCAGCCGCGGGCTCGAACTCGGCGAGAACCGCATCCTCGCCGGCATGCATTCGCCGCTCGACGTGATCGGCGGCCGGATACTTGCCCAGGCGGTGGTGGCGGCGAACCTCGTCGATCCGGCCAACGCGACGCTCAAGCAGACGGCCTTCCAGCAGGCGCATGCAACGCTGTATTCGCTGACCCGCACCACGCCGGCCACGTTCCTGGCCGCCGCGCATGCCGGTACGGCGTCGAGCGACCGCTTTGCCGACCCGGCCGCCAATCGGGCCAATTACGCGCGCCGACTCACGTTCGGCTTCGCGCCGATCGGCACCACCACCCACGGCGCAGTCGTGCCGAAGGGGGCCGAAGTGCTGCTCGAGACGCGTCTGCCGTATCTGAGCGCCGACCAGCGACGCGTCGTGCTGAAGACGACGGCGCTGGCGTCCGGTTATCCGCTGCTCGACGACGCCGAGGGATGGGGCCGGCTCAACCTGTTCGCCGCCGCGGACGGGTACGCGAATTTTGCCGGCAACGTCAGTGTGACGATGGATGCTTCGCTCGGCGGATTCAATGCAGCCGATACCTGGCACAACGATATCGGCGGCGACGGCAAGCTGACGTTCGCCGGCACGGGCGTGCTGACGCTTGCCGGCGCGAACACCTATCGCGGCGGCACGGAAGTGCGGGGCGGAACGCTCGCGGCAGGATCGCCGCAGGCGTTCGGTGCCGGCGACGTCTATGTCGGCGGCGGCACGGTGGCGATCAAGTCCGCGGCGCGCGCGAACATCAATGGCCGCTACACGCAGTTGAAGGGCGGTACGCTGGAACTCGACCGTGGCGCCGGCGACGCCGGACGACTCGCGGTGGCAGGGATGACGACGCTTGCCGGCGGCACGCTGCACATCCGGTTCGCCGCGGGTCTCGCGCCGCAGGTCGGTGACGTCGTTTCGCTCATCGACAGCAGCCAACTTCAGGGGCGCTTCGATTCGGTGGTCGTGGACGGGTACAACGCCACCGCGCTTTACAGCGCATCGGGCATATCGGTTCGTATCGACAAGTAGGGGCGGGCGACGCATCGATGCAGTGATCCGGACGGCGGTTGCCCACCGGAGCATGCATCGCGCCTTCGTCGTTGGCCGCGGCTGTCGGCTGCGGGTTCGACGACCGCCGCCAGGGTCATCGACGAAACGCGAGCTTCAGTATTGGCGGCGCGCTTGCGCGGATACCGCGTGCATCGAGCATGATCACGCACGCACGTCGGTAGCCGCGCCACTGATTCGAACGCCGGGTCACCCGGCGTCGTCCGACAGCGCGACGGGCGCGTCGTATGGATGGTCGCGCGCTGCCGCGGCCTCGTGACGACGCCCGCGGGAAGCGACGTCGGCCCCGAGCGCGTGGAGAATCGATCGGCCCTTCTTCGTCAGGTACGCGCGCCGGCGGCCGGGCGCGCGATGTTCGAGCATGACGAGCTGCCGTTCGAGCAACGCATCGAGTTCGGCGCGGTTCATGTCGAGCTGATCCGGTGCCTGGCACACCAGCATCAGCGTCGCGAATTCATGCGGGCTCAGCATGGCCGCCTCCCGTCGCGCACGAAACCGCCACGCGCGGGCGCAACGCCGAAAAATGAAATGTGGTGCAGCACCCGTCCTGGCGTGGCGATGCGGCGGCGCGGCGGCTTCGCTCGGCCGATCGCGGCGGGTTGGGCCGCGCGACGCAACGCGAATGGCTTGCGCGCGCCGCGTACCCACGCGCCGATCGACGCGAAGCGACCGGTGCCGTTGCGCGCTATCCGCAGGCCGGTCGGCAAACCCTTGACGACGCGGGCGACGCGTCTTGGTCGGCGGCCGACCTCCGGCAGCCGATCGAAGATGAAGAAAGGATCGTTCATGATTCGCTCCCGGTTGGACCTCGCACGGAGGACGAACCGGACCACGCGCTCCAGTTCGTCGATCCGCGAAAGATCTCGCTGACAAACAAATCGAAACACGCAGCGCGTAAGCCGCGGCTGCTTGAGCGATACCAAAATAGGATGGGACGCGCGGATTTCAAGCATCGTTGCACGACGATTCGCGCGGCCCGGAGCGGCGGTCGTCGAGGTCGTATTGCCGCTCGCGACGGAACGTCGGGAGACAGCCGCCGGTCGTGCGAGCGCCGGTTTCGCGATGAAACATTTTGTTACATATTGGGCGCGCGTCACCCTCTTGAAGCGTGCCTGCCCGCCACTATTTCGCTTTTCGCCAATCGATGGCACGCCGGCGCATCGCGGTCTTTGCGCGTGCAGGCGCCGGCGGATTCCCTTTTCCAGGTGATCTCATCGCTCAGGAGATGAAAATGCAGATTCGTCCCCTCTACGACCGGGTTATCGTCAAGCGAATCGAACAGCAGCGGACGACGGCCTCCGGCATCGTGATTCCCGATTCGGCCGCCGAACGGCCCGAGCAGGGTGAAGTGATTGCAGTCGGCAGCGGCCGGCTGCTGCAGGACGGCTCGCAGCGCCCGCTGCAGCTCCAGGTCGGCGACCAGGTTCTCTTCGGCAAATATGCAGGCCAGACCGTGAAGGTGAACGGCGAGGAACTGCTCGTGATGCGCGAAGAGGACGTCATGGGCGTACTCGAACCCGAATCGCCGGCCGCCAGGAAAGCGGCCTGAATGCCGATTCGACCGCGTCGCACGGGTGTGTACCCGGTGCGCGCGGCATCCCGTTCAACGACTGTATCCGGAGCAACAAAATGACTGCAAAAGACGTGAAATTCCGCGATGGCGCGCGCCAGCAGATCGTCAAGGGCGTGAACGTGCTGGCCGATGCGGTGAAGGTGACGCTCGGTCCGAAGGGCCGCAACGTCGTGATCGAGCGCGGCTTCGGCGCGCCCGTGATCACGAAGGACGGCGTGTCGGTCGCGAAGGAAATCGAGCTGAAGGACCGCTTCGAAAACATGGGCGCGCAGATCGTCAAGCAGGTCGCGTCGAAGACGGCCGACGTGGCCGGCGACGGGACCACGACCGCCACCGTGCTCGCGCAGGCGATCGTGCAGGAAGGCATGAAGCACGTCGCGGCCGGCATGAACCCGATGGATCTGAAGCGCGGCATCGACAAGGCCGTCGGCGCGGTACTCGACGAGTTGCGCAAGCTGTCCCGACCGATTTCGACCCACAAGGAAATCGCGCAGGTCGGCGCGATTTCCGCGAACTCGGACGACGCGATCGGCAAGATCATCGCCGATGCGATGGAGAAGGTCGGCAAGGACGGCGTGATCACCGTCGAGGACGGCAAGTCGATGGAGAACGAACTCGACGTGGTCGAGGGCATGCAGTTCGATCGCGGTTACGTGAGCCCGTATTTCATCAACGATCCCGCCAAGCAGGCGGCCTATCTCGACGACGCGCTGATTCTGCTGCACGACAAGAAGATCTCCAGTGTCCGCGATTTGCTGCCGATCCTCGAAGCGGCGTCCAAGGCCGGCAAGCCGCTGCTGATCGTCGCCGAGGACGTCGAGGCCGAAGCGCTCGCGACACTCGTCGTGAATTCGATGCGCGGCATCCTGAAGGTCGCCGCCGTCAAGGCGCCGGGCTTCGGCGACCGGCGCAAGGCGATGCTGGAAGATCTCGCGATCCTGACCGGCGCGACGGTCATCTCGGAGGAAACCGGCAAGCAGCTCGACAAGGCCACGCTGGAGGATCTTGGCAGTGCGAAGCGCGTCGAGGTGCGCAAGGACGATACGATCATCATCGACGGCGCGGGCGATGCGGCGCGCATCGACGCGCGCGTGAAGGCGATTCGCGCGCAGATCGACGAAGCGACGAGCGACTACGATCGCGAGAAGCTGCAGGAGCGTGTCGCGAAGCTCGCGGGCGGCGTGGCGGTGATCAAGGTCGGCGCGGTCACCGAAGTGGAAATGAAGGAGAAGAAGGACCGCGTCGACGATGCGCTGCATGCGACGCGCGCCGCGGTCGAGGAGGGCATCGTGCCGGGCGGTGGCGTCGCGCTGCTGCGTGCGCGCGCGGCGCTGTCCGACATCCGGGGCGCGAATGCGGACCAGGATGCCGGCATCCGGATCGTGCTGCGTGCGCTGGAAGCGCCGCTGCGCGTCATCGCGGCCAACGCGGGCGACGAACCGTCGGTCGTGATCTCGAAGGTGCTCGAAGGCAAAGGGAACTTCGGCTACAACGCGGCGACCGGCGAGTACGGCGATCTGGTCGATGCGGGCGTGGTCGATCCGACCAAGGTCACGCGGACCGCGCTGCAGAACGCGGCATCGATCGCGAGCCTGGTGCTGACGACCGATGCGACCGTCGCGCAAGCGCCGAAAGAGGACGGCGCCGAGCCGGCCGCCGCGCCCGACCTCGGCTACTGACCTGCGTCGCGGGCTCGCCTGCGATCGTCGAACAGCCGCTGGCCGGAGCGGCTTTGCCCGGCGCGCGCGACAGCGGGGGGCGCGTCGCGCCGCTTTTTTCGTGTTTGCGAGACCGACCATGAAACTCGAACTTTCGATCGATTCCAGGCCGCTGCACGTCGAACTCGACGACGTCATCGCCGGCCTGCTCGCCGCGCGGCTCGGCCTGCCGCTCGACGGCGACAATTGCGGCGCGATCGGCCGCTACCTCGGCGACGCGGCCGGGCCGTGGACGCTGGATGACGACCATATGCGCAAGCGCGTGATGCGCCGCCTGATCCTCGACATTGCCGATCCGACGCTGGTCATCCAGTACCTGATGGCCGACCAGGGCGACCAGACCGAGCCCGACGAAGCCGGCGCCTGACGCGCGCCGGACGCGCGGCCGCACGTGCGGCGATGCATCCGGCGCGCGCGTCATGTCGCTTCGCCGGCGCGCCGGAATCCCGATCGCGCGCCAGCGCGCCCCTGCTCACGCGCCGTCCGGCTTGCCCGGCTTGCGGCCCTGAGGCGCCGGCGGCCCCGCGCCGAGTTCGGCGCCCGTCACCGGGTCGCTGTTCGGATCGGAGGCGAGTCGCTGCGCCATGGCTTCGATGGCGTCCGCCTGCTGCGCGTCGAGCATGCCTTCCGGAATACCGCTGCCGCCATCGACCGCCGGCTCGCCGGGCCGGATCTCGAGTTCGCCGCCGTGGTTCCACGGTCCGACCAGCGGCGCCGCGTCCGGCTGCATCCGGAAGTACACGTGGTCATACGGCGTCTTGGGCGGCAGCTTGCCCGGCGGGAAATTCGCGGTGATCGCATACAGCGCCTTCTCGAACGACATCTGGTGCGACACCTCACGCGTCATCAGGAAGCCGAGCGCGTCGCGAATGTCCGGATCGTCGGTGACGTTGATCAGCCGTTCATAGATGATCTTCGCGCGCGCTTCGGCCGCGATGTTCGAGCGCAGGTCGGCGGTCGGCTCGCCGATCGTGTCGATGTACGCGGCCGACCACGGCACGCCGCCCGAATTGGTCAATGGCGCGCCCGCGCCGTACAGCACCTGCGTCACGTGGCTATCGTTGCCGGCGCCGTGCAGCTTGCGGTACAGCTCCGCCTGTTCGTCGACCGCTTCGGCCAGTTCGCCCTTGGCGCCGCGGTTCAGCATCGCGGCCATCGAGCCGATCACTTCGAGATGGCTCAGCTCCTCGGTGGCGATGTCGAGGAGCATGTCCTTGCGGCCCGGATCTTCCTCGGTGATCGCCTGCGTGAAATAGCGCATCGCGGCGGCAAGTTCGCCCTGCGGGCCGCCGAACTGCTCGAGCAGCAGGTTGGCGAGCCCGGGATTCGGCGCGCCCACGCGCACCGTGTACTGAAGCCGTGTGTTGTGGATGAACATGGCATCTCCGTGGAAAAGGGTTGCGCGACATTCGCCGGCTCGAATCAGCACGATTCGAGCCCACGGCCGACGATCCCGGGCATGCGCGATGCTGTCCGGTGCGGGTTGTGCGCAAGCGGCTTGCCGTGGACGACGGCATCGTTCGCTGCACGACACGCGTGCGTCGGGCAACGGGTATCGGTCTGTCCGGCATCGGTCGGCGCGGCGCGACGGAACCGCGATCGGCTCGCGGCGGGGCTGCTTTCCGCGGGCGCAGCGGCCGGCCGGCGACGCGACGGCGCGGCATGCGACAAGGGCCGAGACGGCGGCAGCGCGAGCACACGTCGCGTAGCCCGCCCCCCTCGTCGCCGGATTTTCAAGCGGTTGTCATTTCGGCTGTATGGCCCGTGTCGCGCCGGCACGGAGGCGGTGCGGCACGGTGTGTCGGCGGTACGCGGGATGGATCGCGCCGGCGGCGCACGATGCCGCTTTCGTGAAGGAGTACGGATGGCGACGCTCGACAGGAACGCGGCGACGGAGCGCACCGCGACGGACATGCGCGAGGGGTTGGCCGGCCGGCGGCGCGGGCCGCTGGCGGCGCTGTCGTTCGCGGGGCCGGCGATCGTCGCGTCGGTCGCGTATATGGACCCCGGCAATTTCGCGACGAACATCCGGGCCGGCGCGCAGTTCGGTTACACGCTGCTCTGGGTCGTGCTGATGGCGAACGGCATCGCGATGTTGTTCCAGTCGCTGTCCGCGAGGCTCGGCATCGTCACCGGTCGCAATCTCGCGGAGCTCTGCCACCTGCATTTCCCGCGGCCGGTGGTCGTCGGCATGTGGGTCGCGAGCGAGCTGGCCGCGATGGCGACCGAGCTGGCCGAATTTCTCGGCGGCGCGATCGCGCTGTCGCTGCTGTTCGACCTGCCGACCTTCGCCGGAATGTTCGTGATGGCGCTCGCGACCTACGCCATCCTGCTGGCCGACCGGAACGGGTTCCGGCCGATGGAAATCGCCGTGGGCGTGTTCGTCGGCGTGACCGGTCTCTGCTATCTCGCCGAGATGTTCATTGCGCCGGTCGCGTGGGCCGAAGTCGGCTGGCATGCCGTCGTGCCGGAATGGCCGCGCGGTGACGCGTTGACGGTGTCGGTCGGCATCGTCGGCGCGACGATCATGCCGCATGCGCTGTTTCTGCACTCCGGGCTCACGCAGCGACGCGCGTCGGGGCTCGATCGCGCGCGGCGCCGGATGATGGTGCGGTTCTCGGATCGGGAGGTGGTCGTCGCGCTGTCCGTCGCCGGCGCGATCAACATGGCGATGATCGTGATGGCGAGCGCGGCGTTTCATGCCGGCCATCGCGATGTCGCGGAGATCGAAAACGCGTACCGGATGCTGACGCCGTTGCTCGGCCCGGCCGCCGCGACCTGTTTCCTCGTGTCGCTGATGAGCGCCGGCATCTCGAGTTCCGTCGTCGGCACGATGGCCGGACAGATGATCATGCAGGGCTTCGTGGGGTTCCGGATTCCGGTCTGGCTGCGCCGGCTCGTCACGATGGCGCCCGCGTTCGTCGTCGTCGGGATGGGCGTGGATTCGATGCAGGCGCTCGTGATCAGCCAGGTCGTGCTGTCCGTCGTGTTGCCGGTACCGATGCTGGCGCTGGTGTACTTCTGCGGCCGACGTGACGTCATGGGCGCGTTCACGAGCGGGCGCATCGCGCGCTGCGCGGCGCGCGGCGCGACTGCCGTCGTCGTCGTGCTGAATGTCGTTCTGCTGGCGCGGCCGGTCGGCGCAATCGTTGCACGGTTGGGCGGCAACTGAACGGCCGGTGCGTTAGCGCGCGGGCGAACGTGGCGGCCCAGGTTGCCCGCGACGCCGCGCGAGCCGGATGACGGCCGGCGTGCCGGCGTGCGGGTTCAGCGCGCTTTCAGCATTTCGTCGGCGAGCCGGTAGGCGCTGACCGCGCGCTTCGATTCGTAGTCGGCGATCGTCGACACGTTGCGCCCGGCGTCGCGCGACAGCAAGCCCTGCAGCGCGGCGGCGGCAAAGAAATCGCGCAGGTCCGGGGTCGTCGATTTCGGCTCGGGCGGAACGGCTTCGACGAGCGGCCCCGCCTTCCAGAAAACGGGCGATGGAGTGGCTGCCCTGGCTACGGCGGCAGTTTGCTTGATGCTCACATCCTGCGAAAACGGCGTCATTTCTTCCCCTTCGATCCAGTATCTGTTGGCGAAGCAGCGTAATGTCCCCGACTGCATGAGCGAGCATCGTGTCGTTGTGTTGTCAGCGGTACTAACCGCTTGATCGACGCGAATATTCGCTGGTAATACGGAATTCGTCAAAGAAAATAAATTAGGTCCGCGCCGTCGACGGACGAGCACGATTCGTTCCCGCTCGCGGTCGTGGAGCGGCATCGCGTCTTGCGGACCGATGGGGATGGTATGTCGGCGCGAATGACGTTCCGGTGACACGCCTGCGCGCAGGCGCGGCGGTCCGGCACGGCATCCTGACGGCGGTGTTGGCGACATCGCAGGCGAGATGAAAGCGGGCGAGGCATCGTTGCGGGACGGAGCCGAGCAGGTGCAGCCGTTTCATCGTTCCGGTTCCCGCTGTCCCGCGCGCACATGCCGTTGGTGATCCGCCGCACGGGGGATCGCAAGCCCTTGGTCAGGGGCGGTCCGGCGCTTGCCGGTGCCGTACAAGGCGCACGGAGGCGCAGGGGAAGCATCACGGAGGAGCGTGGGACGCCCCGACCCGGACGAAGGCGATGCGATCCGGTATCGATCGGCGGTCGGCACACGATGCCCCACAACAAGGAGAATTCAATGGCACGGCAAGCGCCTGCACGCAAGGAGCGGCTTTCATCGCCCGCCACGTTGAAGAGCGATCTGTCGTTTCCGGTCGTGGGCATCGGCGCATTGGCAGGCGGTACGACGGCCTTGCAGACCTTTTTCGAGAGCGCGCCGACGGGCATGGACATGGCGTTCGTCGTCGTCGTCCATCTCGCGCCGGAACAGGTCAGCCACATGGACAGCGTCCTGCAGCGCACGACGGGCATGCCGGTGCATCAGGTGACGTCCACGGTGCCGATCGAAAAGAACCACATCTACGTGATCGCACCGGGCATGCAACTCGAGATGTCGGACGGCTGTCTTCGCTGTCATAGCCGGGGCCAGTCCGATGATGCCCCATTCACGATCGACCACTTCTTTCGGACGCCGGCGGACGCGCACGACTGGCGCGCGATCGGCATCGTGATGTCGGGCACCGGCTCCGACGGCGCGGCGGGCTTGAGCCGCATCAAGGAGGCGGGCGGCATCACGCTTGCGCAGACACCGGATGACGCCGAGTATGCGGAGATGCCGCAGCACGCGATTGCCATGGCGCGCGTCGATATCGTGCTGCCGGCGGCCGACATGCCGCAACGGTTGCTCGAACTCTGGTCGAATGCGCGCCGCATCGAGCAGCAAAGCGTCGAATTCGCGCAATCGCTGCACCACGTCGATCGGCCGACGGTCAACGATCCGGAGCGGGCGCTTTCCGACATTCTGATGCACTTGCGGGTACGCACCGGCCACGATTTCCGGCTGTACAAGCGGGCGACCGTGCTGCGGCGTATCGAACGGCGCATGCAGGTCAACGGCCAGCGCGATCTCCTCGCGTACCGGGATTTCCTGCGTGCCGCGCCGGAGGAAGCAAACGCGCTGCTGGCGGACATGCTGATCGGCGTGACCCAGTTCTTCCGCGATCGCGAAGCGTTCGATTTCCTCGAACAGGAAGTGATCGGCTCGTTGTTCGCGTCGGAATCCGGCGAGGAGCAGGTGCGCGTGTGGGTAGCCGGATGCGCGACCGGGGAAGAGGCGTACTCGATCTCGCTGTTGCTGGCGCGGGCGCGCGAGGCCGCGATGTCGAGCCAGGCCATCCAGGTATTCGCGACCGATATCGATGAGGCGGCGATCGTCCGCGCGCGCACCGGCTCCTACCCGCTTTCGATCGCGAGCGACGTGCCCGCCGCGCTGCTGCAGCGGTATTTCACGCGGGACGGCGCATATTACGTGATCGCCAAGGCTGTGCGCGAGCGCATTCTGTTCGCCGCGCACAGCCTGCTGCGCGATCCGCCGTTCTCGCATCTCGACCTGATCTCGTGCCGCAACGTGCTGATCTATCTGGAGCGGGCGGTGCAGCGGCAAATCCTCGAGCTGTTTCATTTCGCGCTGCGTCCGAACGGCTACCTGTTCCTCGGCACCGCGGAATCGGCCGACGCGGCGGACGATCTGTTTGCCGTCGTGGACAAGAAGCGCCGGATTTACCGCGCCCGCGTCGTCACGCATCGCGCGAAGCCGGTCACGGGCTTTCCGCCGCTGTTCCAGGTCGAGTCCGGTGCATCCGACGAGCGGGCCGCGCCGCAGCCCCCCGCTGCGGGTGCCGACCAGTCCGGCACAGCGCAATTTCTCCTATGCGGAACTGCACCAGCGCGCGCTCGAAACGTATTCGCCGCCGAGCGTCATCATCGACAAGGAATCGAACGTCGTTCATCTGTCGGATAACGCCGGCCGGTTCCTCAGGCATGTCGGCGGCGAGCTGTCCAGCAACATCATGACGCTGGTGCTGCCGGATCTGCGGCTCGATTTGCGCACCGCGATTTTCCGCGCGCTACAAACGGGCACGAGCGTGGAAGCGCGCCGGGTCAAGTGGGCGCACGACACGCGCGTATCGTGGATCAACATGACGGTCCGGCCGTTCCACGACAAGGTCGCGAATGCGGAATTCCTCCTCGTCGTGTTCGACGAGGTGGCCGGCCGCATGACCGAGGAGGATCAGGCCGAGACGAGCGGGCAGGATCCGGTGCTGGCGCAGCTCGAACAGGAGCTGCAGCACAGCCGCGAGCAACTGGCGACGATCATCGAGCAGTACGAAACGTCCGTCGAGGAACTGAAGGCGTCGAACGAGGAGCTGCAGGCGATCAACGAAGAATTGCGCTCCACGAGCGAGGAGCTCGAAAGCAGCAAGGAGGAACTGCAATCGGTCAACGAGGAGTTGACCACGGCCAACGCCGAAATGCAGGCAAGGATCGAAGACACCGCGAAGGCGAACGACGACCTCCACAACATCATCGCGTCGAGCGAGATCGCGACCGTGTTCGTCGACAAGGAAATCCGGGTCAAGCGGTTTACGCCGAACGCGACGGCCATTTTCAATCTGATCGATACGGACCTGGGCCGGTCGCTGTTCCACATTACCCACGCGTTGCGGTATCCGACGCTGGCCGACGATGTCCGGCAGTCGTTTCAGTCGCTGCGGTTGATCGAGCGCGAGATCGAGAGCGAGGCCGGCCGGTGGTATCTGATGCGGTTGCTGCCCTACCGCACGGCGGACGACCACATCGACGGCGCGGTGATCACGCTGATCGACATCACCGACCGGCATCATGCGGAAGAGGCGGCTCGCGCAGGCGAGCAGCGCCTGCGCCTGGTCGCGCAGTCGACCAAGGACTACGCGATCATCATCCAGGACGGCAACGGCGCGATCGTGAGCTGGAACGCCGGTGCGGAACGCATCTTCGGCTATACGGAAGAAGAGATGATCGGCCAGGACGTGGAGTTGATCTACGAACCCAACGATCGACAGGCGCTCGTGCCGATGCGCGAGCGCGAAGTCGCGACCCGGGAAGGCCGCGCGGACGACGAGCGCTGGCACCGGACCAAGGACGGGCGCCGGATTTTCTGCAGCGGCGTCGTTACGCCGATTTCCGATACGTCGTTCAACGGATTCGCGAAGACAGTTGCAACGGCGTGCTCTGGCGCATGCGCGACGATCGTCCGTTGCGATACCGTTGCCATACCGGGCATGCGTTCTCCGCGCTTTCCCTCGACGACGCGGAAGCCCAGAAAGCGGAGGATGCGATATGGGGAGCGATCCGCGCGGTTCACGAGCGCATGATTTTTGCGCGCGAGCGCCAGGAATGGGCGCGCCGCACGGGCAACGCCGAGGACGTCGCGATCGAACAGGCCCGCATCGACGAAAACCAGCGGCTCGCGGACGTGCTGCGCCGTGCGGTCGGCGCCGCACTGAGTACGGGCGAACTGGAGTGAGCGCGAGCCGCGGCATTCGCGCTGCCGGTTTCATCCCGGCACGAACACGCCCATCGCCGCGATTGCCATCGCGAGCGTCGCGATCCATCCGCCCCATGCAAGCGCGCCTCTGACGGCAAACTCGCCCATGACGCGTTTGCTTCTCGCCATCAGCATCATCACGACCATGATCGGAACGGCGCTCACGCCGTTGATGACGGCGCTCCAGTAAAGCGCGCGGATCGGGTCGAAATGCATGAACGTGAACGCGATCCCGCCGACGATCGCCAAGACGATCACCGCATAGAACTCGGGCGCGACGCCCAACTGCAGCGCGAGGCTGTTGCGCCAGCGGAACGTGCCCGCGGCCGCATAGGCGGCCGATCCCGCGAGCACCGGCAGCGCCAGCAGGCCGGTGCCGACGATGCCGAGCGCGAACAGCATGTATGCGAAGTGACCGGCAAGCGGCTCGAGCGCCCGCGCGGCATCGGCCGACGTCTTGACGTCGATGTGATGCGCGTTGAGCGTGGCCGCCGCCGTCAGCACGATGAAGAAGGCGATCACGTTCGACACGCCCATGCCGAACCACGTGTCGAAGCTGATCCGGCGCAACTGGGCGGGCGCCTGATGCGGTACGCGCCGCAGCGGCCGCTGGTTCGGCACGGAGCGCAACTCTTCGACTTCCTGGGACGCCTGCCAGAAAAACAGATACGGGCTGATGGTCGTGCCGAGCACGGCGACGACCGTGGTCAGGTAGGCGGCGCTCAGTTGCGCATGGGGCCGCACGATCGCGCGGCCGACGTCGGCCCAGTCGACCGGCACGATGACGGCGACCGCGACATAGGCGAGCAGCGTCAACGCCGTCCATTTCAGCAATCGTGAATAGCGGTCGTACGGGACGAAAACCTGCAGCACGACCGACACGCCGCCGAGGCACACGATGTAGAGCTGTTGCGGGCCGGGCAGCAGCAAATCGACGGCCGCGCCCATGGCCGACAGATCGGCCGCGATGTTGATCACGTTGGCCGTGATCAGCAGTACGACCGTTCCGTACAGCAGCCATGGCGGATAGTGCTTGCGCATGTTCGACGCGAGGCCCTTGCCCGTCACGCGGCCGATTCGCGCGCTGACCAGCTGGATCGCCGTCATCAGCGGATACGTGAGCAGCAGCGACCACAGCAGTTCGAAGCCGAATTGCGCCCCCGCCTGCGAGTATGTCCCGATGCCGGAAGGATCGTCGTCGGCGGCGCCGGTGATCAGGCCGGGGCCGAGACGCCGGACCCACGTGACCGCATTCGGGTCCGGTTCCGTCGGCTCGGGCTGGAGCAAATCGTTGTCGTTCATGATCGCGGGCCTCCCGGGGTCCGGCAGGCGCAATGGCCGTGCCCGCCCGGGCGGTTTCCCGCGCCGGCAGCCGGGGCGGGCCTCACGGTCCGCTCGGCTTCGCCCTGTCGCCCACGTCGACGTCGATCGCGTGTTCCTTCGATACCAGCCGGGCCCCGACCATGCTCCCGCCGCCGATGCGCAACGTCAGGCGCGCGGGTTCGTTGGCATCGAGCCCCGACACATAGTCCAGGCCGTGCAGCCCCGCGCGATCGTGGAACGGAATGAACCAGGACGAACAGAAGTCCGACGTGGGGACCGGACACGGGGCGCGGATGGCGAGCCGCCGCGCAGCAAACGGATAGTCGTCGAGCGCGGGTTCACCCGTATCGAATCGCTTGCGGATGGTGAGCGGCGTGACGGTGTAGCGGAGGTAGACGTGGTCGGCCCACAGCGTTCGGTCGAGCGATGCCAGGTCTTCCGTGGTGAACGCAACGATCGTGAGGCCGTTTCGATCGCGGTTCTGGATTTCATATCGGCTGACATTCACCGATTTGCAGCCGGTACACGCGATCGCCAGACCCATCGCGAAACCGATCCAGCGCATCCGGTCATGCATGTCGTCCTCCCCGGCACCCTCCGACCTCGGTTTGCTTGCAATACGACGGCGCGCGACGTTGCGTTACGTCGGGCGACCGGCACCTTCGGCAGGCGAGACCGGCGCGTGCATCGCCTGTTCGAGCAGCGCATGCGCGGCTTGCCATGCGCGCTGGGCCGCCGCGGAATCGTTGAACGCCCGCGCTTCGACCGTGGCGCCGTCCAGCAGCATCATGAAGACGGTCGCCAGCCGGTTGGCGGTTTCGGCCGGCACGACGGCTTCGATCAGTTCGGCCATCCATTCGACCATCTTGCGGCGATAGCGGATCGCGACATCCGAGATCGGCGCATAAGCGGTGCCGAATTCGGCCAGCGCACGCTCGAACAGGCAGCCGGCAAATTCGGGTGTGCGGAACCACGCTTCATACCAGTCGAAGACGGTCTTGACGCGCTCGACCGGATCGACGACGTGCTGCAACTGCGCGTCGATGCTGCCGACGATCAGGTCGTAGCGCTGGACCAGCACTTCGCGGATGAGCTCGTCCTTGCTCGCAAAATGCCGGTACAGCGTCATTCGGGCGACACCGGAATCGTCGATGATCCAGTCGACGCCCACCGGGTGGAATCCATGCCTGGAGAACAGTTCGGTCGCTTTGTCTACCACCAGCTGGCGTTTGTTGGCTCGCACGAACGGCTTCCTCCTCGATATTTCAACAGCATAGACCGATTATTCTAGCATCATGCCGGTCGATGAAATTGGCCTCCTGGCGCTGTCTGACGGCCGTTCCGCCCCGACAATCTTCGCTTGTCGAGCCGGTTATCAAGTCGTCTTGACTATTAGATAGACCGATATGTATCATTTGAAACCAGTAAGCAGCGATCGATATTGCGTGGATTAAAGAGACAGAACAAGAGCGGGTTTACCGCGTGCCGTTTTCTGCCGTGTCAGACGCTGCAACGATGTTTCAAGCCGAAAAGAGAACCTGAGAGAGCCTTGGCACGCGGGCCCGCGGACGATGTTCGCCGCGCCCCGCACCGGCCGGGGGCATGCTCGCGGGCGAGCGCGCGAAGCAATACGGCGCCAATGAAACGTGAGGAAAATACCCATGTATCGCCGTTTACTCGCACCGGGGCTGCTGTTGCTGTTGGCCGCGTGCGCGCAGGATCCGTCGGTGACTGCCGGCACGGTACGGATCTGCGACGACACAGGTTGTTCCGATCGCCCTAAAGATC
>NZ_JACCQC010000052.1:0-23982 GCF_015712225.1 Burkholderia sp. 9775_39
GTATAAATCTCATCACAGCCAGCCTGTCGTAATGCGCTCAGTTGCAGATCCAGACATTGCTCGTCTGTCGAGACACGCGCGTATCCTATCTTCACATCTATTCCCCGTGCCCGGCCCTCTTATTTTCCATTCTTAATCAACCGTCTTCGCGGCCGCTCGGAATTCCACACAATGTTCATTTGTATTACTTAATACATTATACGTCTATAAAATAAAGCCAAATATCCGTCCATTCACTCCCCGAACGCAGAAATCCAACTTCTTTGATCTTGATCAATTTATTAAACAAAACTCATATGAATGCACCAAGATGTCGCAACAATCACTCTGCCACCCCAGTAAACCCGTATATTTTTACTGAATCGGCGTACGTGCTTCGCTTGAAATATTTATTACAAAATAGTGTCACATCTTGACTTGCCGCTTCGACCCTTTATGCTTCAAATCATGAACCTGCCGTTCCGAAAGTCGCATCAATCACAATGATGACTCTCCATGAAAATTCCCCAGAAGGGGATGCGGAAAGCGTCAACCGTGAACAGACAGCCAACGAGCGCACTCTGATCTACTGGACTCGATCTGCGTCGGTTGCGCTCAGCCGAGAGCTGACGCGCCGCGCCTGGAACGTGGCGCTCGTTTCCGCTGGCCAAAACATGCGTCAGATCGCCGGCAAATTCACGTGTGGCATTCTCGACTTGTGTGGCGAAACTGACGATGCAATCAATGGCGCAGCATCTTTGTGTGCATCAATGCGTGGCGTCATTTGGGTTGCCCTTGTTGAAATCGATCAAGCCGCGTCTCAAACTGTACGCGCACTGATCCGCGACTATTGTTTCGACTACATTACGATACCCGCCTCTCCGGAGCGCGTGGCCGACGCGGTTGGTCACGCATACGGAATGAAATGCCTCTTCACACGAGACTGTGAACCAATCGATGCACAAGCACACGGTGTGATCGGCTCCAGCGACGTCATGCGTCATCTATTTGATGTCGTGCTGCGATTGGCACGCACTGACGCACCAATTTTCATATCAGGAGAAACAGGGTCGGGCAAAGAACTGACAGCCATAGCTATCCATCGCCATTCTGAGCGACTAAACGGCCCGTTCGTCGCAGTCAACTGCGGCGCAATCCCGCCACACCTAATGCAATCCGAATTATTCGGTTACGAACGCGGTGCTTTTACCGGCGCGAGTGCGCGTAAGATCGGATACATCGAGGCAGCCGCCGAAGGCACGCTGCTACTGGATGAGATCGGCGATTTGCCATATGAAAGTCAAGCGAGTCTTTTAAGGTTTTTGCAAGAAAAAAAGTTTCATCGTCTTGGCGGACGCCACCCGATTCCGGTAAACATACGAATCATTTCTGCAACCCATGTAGACTTACGTTCGGCAGTGGCACGTGGTCAGTTTCGAGCCGACCTCTTCCACCGGCTTTGCGTGATGAGAATCGACCAACCTCCATTGCGCACACGCGGTAGTGATATCGAATTGCTCGCGAGATACGCGCTTGACCGCTTCCAAAGCGACGCCAATCGCCGCGTTCACGGATTTTCCGCAGATGCTATTGCCGCACTCTATAAGCATGATTGGCCGGGGAACGTACGCGAGCTCCTTAACCGTGTCCGCCGCTCAGTCGTGATGACCGACGGACGCCTCATTACCGCTCGGGATCTCGAGCTCGAACACTGTTTGGCATCCGCCACGCAATCGGTCGCCGATATACGCAAGTTGCACGAGCGCGATGCGGTCGAAGCAGCGCTACTGCGGTCTAACGGAAACGTCGCTGCGGCTGCGCAGGAGATCGGCGTATCACGCGCATCTCTATATCGGATAATGCGTGCATGTGGGATCAAATCGATACGTGGCGCGTAGAGGATCGGAAAGGTCCGTTACCGCGGTTGATGAGCGTTAAGGGGATGGACGAACGTCCAACGGCATCAATCTAGTGTCGTAAAATGTCAGAGGCCTTCGTTGTCGATGTAGGCGGTTCAACACACGCCACCGGTTAGCCGGCCGTCATTTTGGATCGCTTCTCCGAAAGGCGAGGCAATCGAGATTCGCGATCTGCGCAAGGATCTATTGCCGTTCGCCCGACCAAGTCGATCGACAAGTCGCGTATCGCTCGCGGTTTTCGATCGAAGTGCTGTTTGAATGCCTCGCTGGCACTCCGGAAATAGGGAGTAATAGCGGTAAATTATTCGAAATCCTTCTCAACAAATCTAACCGATACGCATGAAAAATTCTACCCTACATACGCTTCAACTCGAACTACAGGACCTCAATACTCAATTGGCCAAGGTAAAGACCGCCGAAAAGAAGGCGGCGTTAGCCGCCTTCAAGGAGCAAGTCGCGCAATACGGCATCACGCAGCAGGAAGTGCTATCGGCTCTGGGCTACGTGCAGTCGAAGTGCAAGCAAACGGCAGCGAAGTATTACGATGCGTCGTCAGGAAAAAGTTGGTCCGGTCGTGGTCCACGTCCGAAATGGCTCGAAGGAAAAGACCTCAATGACTACGCAATCGACCATGCGCCGAAACCCTGGTGGCCAGGTGAAAGCGTGTGATTTCTGCACGTAAAGCCCTGGCTGCAGCGGATCGGGGCGGCTCGATCCAGAACAATCGAGACGACACCTAGTTGAGCAAGATTTTCGTCGCATCTCCCAATGCTCGACTGTAATCGACCGTATGGGCATCGATATCGAGAAGTCCCGCGTCCATGTCGTCGGACTAGACGCGAAGGGCGAGACGCTGTTCCGGAACCGATTTACGCGCGAACGGTTGCTGGAATTTCGGGCGCGGGTATCTTCGAAGATTGTTGGATATGAAGCGTGGCTAGGTAGCAACTGGCTGGCCCGCAAAGCGATCGGTCAGGGGCATCAGATTTACATCGTTTCCGCACAACTCTTCAAGTCAAACATGACCAGCATCGACGACGCAGAGACCGACGATGTTGGCCGTCCATCGCCGCCGACGTTCCGGGCCCGTCAACACTTCCATCACTTCCTGCCTGGTGTTAGTCAAAAACACAGTCTTATGCCTACCCGTTATTGTAAGTGGGGACTGTGTCCGGCGTTTCACGGGGCGGCTCCAAGTATGGGACCAACTCTACCATTTGCATCCAGTATCGCGCACTGCATCAAACGCGAGTGATGGAATCGCCAGCAAGCCACGCTTGGAATATGCATTGCGGCAATCGATGCGCGCGGCCTTCGACACCTCGCGCCCAAAGGTCGCCGCCATAGAATCATTAGACGTCTTGACATCAGATGAAGCGTCCGATTTGCCGAGGGGTGCCAGGCCTTTACCAGCTGATGGTATTGAACCAATCGATTTGATATCGGACTGCCAGTCTACGTCATGAGCGGAAACACTAGGTGCGATCACCGCATGAGATTCGCCATACGACGTGGCATCGACATTTTTCGGACTTGATATCGGACTAGCATTCGGCCTGGACAGCACTGGCGATCCCCTGCGCGTGGATTTCGCCGAGGCACGTACTTCCGTGACTACTGTCGATGCACCCGGAGCCGGGGACTGCAGCAACGAGCGAGGTGCAATCAGTTCAACGCTCAGCACACGTTGAGACACCTGCGATCGCCCTGATCTCGTTAATTCGTCAAACAATAATGTGGTGCACAAAGCCAGCCATGCCATCACATGAATGGCCGTCACAATCACCAATGCGAAAATACCGACACGAAAACGGTACCACGGACGCTGGAGAGTACCGCTCATTGCATGAATGTCAATAGCACGCCGCTCGATAGCGGCCTCACCCCGTGCGGGGACCCACATCGTAACCGAATGCAAGCAGATCGCCGGGCTGGCCATCGAGATAACAGAATCGCCTCAAGCGACGCAAATCCGATGGCTTTACCTCGGTCCATACTCGCAGCCGCAGCATCCATTCCGAAATACCAACGGCAGCCGCAAGATCCCTCACGTCGGCGTTGCGGACCGCGAGCATCACGTCGATGCTTCGAGATGATCGGCATGATGTACACCGCAGATAAATTGCCTGCACCCAACGTCGCGCCCACTCGATTGCAGCAAAATACAACGTCCATTGAGCCGCAAACAGCGCGCCACAATAACGATCGCGCTTCCTATCTGGGCCGAAATGGCACATCACATCGCTCGATAAACACGCATTGCATGCATAGATATGCACAAGGTCGGAAAAAGAAAACTCTTAAAACTGGAGCAACTCGCACGCACCGGATAAGGAAAACTTAGCGGCACGATAGATACAGTTCGGCTTCTGCCAGCAGCAAAAATGGGCCACATCAATGCGATAACCGAGATCAGGGAACTAGTCAGACCCATTCTGAACCACCTTCCTGAATTCATCCCGTCCAACGGGGCATAGATCAAGTAAACGGCGGCTAGCAACGATATTGCCACAGTGCCTAATGGGCGAATTTGATCGCCCGTCTACTGAACTGGGCAACGGCATCTACGCGCCCAAATCTAAAATAATTCCCAACAATCACATCGTAGACAAAATATCACCGCAGATCAATAGTAAGCGATCGAAATTGCCTCATCCATGAACATCAAACCCAGCGCAGCGTCGGCACGTATGCCCATGATGCGCCCTGCGATCGAGTGAAGCCGACGTTAGCCGGATGTCGACAGTGTAACACTTCGATTTCGCAGAGCTTCGTGAATATATGCACTGCAGTTGGCGCAGTTGGGTTTTTGAGAATAATTAGCTATATTTCAATTTTGATGAAAATTCATTTTTAGCCATTTCTTCACATTTCACTCTCGTTGACCGGCGCACAGCAAAATATCCCCCTTTATCGAAGCCGCCAGCTGTACAATGCTGTGACCAGCGAACATGACCCTACGGTATTTCATCCACCTCTTTCGAGGCAATCAATACAACGGAAATTAACTTCAGGAGTCCGCGGCGTCTAGAATAACATTTCTCGAAATCAATCTCTCGTTCGATTGAACAACGATAGATCGACTTCACGATCGATAGCTATTTTACGGAGAATCGAATGAGGTGATCCAACTTCGGTCATGCAACGCATATCAAAACGCACGAATACCCGTATGCACCGTCTCATCCGCAGCCGTTAGCGTGAGTGATGGACCCTCTCCAGAGTAAAAATGCATATTGACAATGATACGTGGCGAGAAGTCGCGGCACTCATACTTCCAGATGAGTCTGCGAGACCCGGTCGGCCTTCCACGGACGGGCGCATCATACTGACAGCCATCGTCTACATTCTTTTGACGAATATCAGTTGGACAAAGCTGCCGCGTCGACGATTCCGAACATCGGGCATCACGTGTTGGCGACATTTCCGCAAATGGCATCACGACGGTGTTTGGCCAAAGATCGAACTTCGTCTTACGCAGGAGTGGAGACGCAAAGGACACGTCGATTGGGCTGCACAACTCCGCAACGCGGCCTCGAGCCGATTCGAAGAAATGGCGAATCGCGAACGTCGCAAACAGATGCAGCATCGTATACAGAGGGCGGGCCATTGAGCCCGAAACCACTATGGTTCGAAATTCGCATCTCAAGAAACGCAAGCATCTAACCAAGGATCAACTACTTCCCCTACCCGCTGAAAGTGTCCGAGCCTTATCACTCGAAGCACACATTGCATTATCCGTGCTGCGGCGCGGGCGCGGCGAAGCCATGCAAATTGGTTGTCTCGCAAAGACGATCTATCTCGCATACTTTATGCGCGACATCACGCCTGGGGCTGAGATCGATCAATTTCAGACTGCCGAACTTATCGTTGAAGACTGCATCGACCGGGCGCTTCGTGGTGAGCAATGGGAATTACGGGAAACCGATTACTCTGCGATCGAACGCATTTTGCTGTTGTACGATGCTCAACTGTCCGCCGCGCCCGCGTACCGTTTTGCCGACGCATGGCAGAAGTTCCTGAACGTGGTCGTAGGGAGCTGTCAAACACCGATCGATGGTTCAAGAGTTAAAGCGCCGACTGTCGGCTTTGCTGAAGTGAGTGAATTGGCTCGCGAATCAGTAGACTCGCTTGGAAATGGTTGCCCAGACATCGAGTCACGCTGACATGTTCTTGATCACACGGAGTATCGTTCAACCAGTCAAGATCGACCTTCTTCGATACTTGAACAATGTTCTTGTCAACGTGAAAACGCTGGCTATCGTAAGCTTAGCAAGCCGAACATTGGACCATGCGGCCGTATCCTGAGAATAGTGTCACACATTGACGCGACTGATAATCTTAGCAATACTGATGTTTCCTGTACCGCGAGCGATACCGCGGGCGATCTTCTGAGCGACTCCGAGTTACTGATAAGGAAAGATATGCGGCGAAAATCTGCAGCTGGCGCACTTGCCTCGATTGTCGCGCTAGTGATGCTTGGTGGATGCAGCTTATTTGGTTGTGGCGGTGCTGCAAGTAACGGTGGCGGTTGGGGCGGATGCCACGTCGGGGCGCGGTTCTGAATCATGGACGCATGGCAAGACGTTTTTCTCATCCCCATTCTTTGTCTTTTTCACGCATTCGATCTCAATCGCGCGCTGAGCGTCGGCAACGCTCAATGATCACGACCGCGACCGCGACCAGCAGGCCGTCGACGCGCCGGCTGAACGCCTCATCGTCGTCGAACGGCACTTGCAGCACGGTCACGCCATCGCTAGACGGCGTACGCGCCACGCCGACCAGGACCTCGTGGTCGACGCGCTACAGGATGCGTGCCGAGTCGGGGCTACCCGGGCGCTTCACCGCGACCTTCAACGTCAGTAGCACGGCTATCCTGGGTGCATCGTCGTCAGGATCCGAGCTGACAATGCGCACCGCTGGGTTCGACGCGGTCGCCAACTGTGTGGCGACTTCGACGTCGCTGCAGGATCGGCGCCGTCGGGCACCGCATTGAAACGCGACTCGACCGAATTCGACTGCCGCACCGCATCGCCCTTAGTGTTGAGCGTGGTGATGCCCAGGCTTGCGTGGCCGAGGAGTTCCCGCATGTCGCGAATGTCGGCGCCGGCGTCCAGACCGTGGTTCGCGAAGGTGTGACGCCGATCCGCAGCCACCTTCTGACGACTCGTGCTCCCAGTCGACGGTCAGGAAATCAGTTCAAGATGCTTGGCGCCATTCGGCACGGCGTCGACAACCAAGCGTCGATCGAAGGTCGCCAGCTTGCCCTTGTGTGCGCGCGCCAGCGCTAGCAAGTACGTGTCCGTCAGCTGTGCCGACGACAGCAAGCGCGTGGCGTCGACGTGCTTTTCGTCCAGCAAGCTCACATCATCCGGCCAGAACGTATGCCCGGCGTGCGCCCGCAGTTGCGCGACGAACGGGGCGACGGAGGCCGGCGAACCCATCGCGTTCGGATACTTCGGATTACCGATAATCCGCAACACGCCGTTCTCGGTCAGTGGGCAAGTCGACCACGCGGCATGCCCTACCCGGCCAAACCATGCATGTGCCGGACCGTGCTGAACGTGGGCAGGATCCAGCAAAGCGATAAGAACGTTGACGTCGAGCAAGTAGGTCATCAAAGTGAATCGTCGCGAAGTTGATTGACGATGTCGAGCGTGACCGATCGGGCCGTCGGGGAGGACGGCATCAACGGCAGCCCGTTGCGACTCGTCTGGTTGGTCGTCGTGCGTTGCAATGCGGCGCGCGCGAGCTCGGAAATGACCTTGCCGATACTCGTGCCGGAGCCGGGCTTCGCACGCTCCCGTGCGAAGGCGAGGACGTCGTCATCGATGTCGATAGTGGTACGCATGGAGTTCTCCTGATGAACATCAAACATCAAGCATCGCCTATTGTACTCCGGTCGCATCAAACATCAAGCATCATTTCTGTTGTAAGCCCGGTTGTCGGGCGGTATCCTGGCTGCGTACCTGAAGCAACAGGTGTAGGGTTTGGCGACCCGAACGGTTAGTGCGCGGCCGCGCTCAGCGGCTTTTTGTGGTTCATCGCGGGAAACCGTGGAGCGTTTGAGGGGGATTTCCTTCGCTCGAAGTCAAGAATCGCATCAATCAGCGCGTCTTTGAGAGACTGATCGACCGGTGCCCGAAACGTTTGACCGACCGATGTCGATACCTCAACGACGAATGAATTTACCGTCTTTCGCCAATCTTCCGAGTAGAGCTTGTCGATCTGCTCGATCCACGCCTCCTTCGGATACATCCACTGCGCTTGCTGGCCGCCGTCAAGTAGAACAGGTATGGGGCTTGACATGCCATCCCGTTGGTCACCAGGTAGTTGAAGGAGAGTCCGGCGATTCTTCCCTCTCTTACCGCCGTAGGCCCATCCTATCCCCGTCACCTTAGCCACTCGCTGCCCCGGTTGACCGCGGAGATAGTGATGTATCGAGCGGGCGGCACTTGCACGCCGGGAATGATCACCACCCTAATCCCTGCGGATACGGAAAGAGCTATTCGCTCCGGTCGCATGGCGAGCCATAGTGAAACAACGACGGCGCCGACGGTACCGAACGCCGATATCCAATTCGCGAACGAATTGATGAAGTCCCAGTGTTCCTTATCAAGACCCAGAAAGTTGATGCTCACGGTTCGTTTTCCGTTTCAACTAGCGCCGTTCCAGTGAAATCGTTACGTCTGTGCCGAATTTGTTGACAGCCCATCTATTGATTGCGGCAACAGGGTCCGCGTCGATGCCGTGCCCTTCGATCCGCGAGACGCGATGCGCTTGCCCGGGTGGAAGTTTCGCTGAAACCCACCAGAAGTTATCGGCGCGGACGAAGGCGGTAAACTCGTTAGGCCCAGCCTTTAGGCACCAGTAACCGGTCATCACATCGCGCGCCAAGCGCAGCGCATTCTGAACGGTGTCGGCCAACTGCTGGAGTGCCTGGTTTGCGGCGTCCTGGCTTGCTGTCTCGGCAACGATGAGGTTCGCACGCACGTCGTCCAACACGGCCGTCCACTCGCGCCGCACGGGGCCGAGGCCCGCATTAACGGGCTTCCATTGCGCATCCGCTAACGCCGGCAGCAGGAGTAGCAGCTCGAAGACGCTGACCGTCTCGCCGGGGCGCAAAACTGGACCCAGCGCTGGGTGAGGCGCGGCGGCTTTCGGGTCGGCGTGTCGTAGTGTGAGGGCCCCGTTGGTGCCCGGTACCGGCAGCGTGAACGAGGAGAGGTGAGGCCCGACATCGACAGGGCCAAAATTCAAAATTGTCATTGGTGTTTTCCTAGGCCAGTTGGTTAAGGATTTCGACTTCGAAACCCTCGGGCCAACCGTCTCGATAGACCCGCAGTGCATCCTCGGCGATCAACTCGGGCGCAACGTCCGCGTACTCTTCGTCGCGTGGGGTGATCATCACGATCGCACTCGGGACACCCTTCGCGGCGGCGATCTGATTCGCCAACCGTTTCAGTTCCTTTGTCCACTCTTGAACCTGTCGGTCAAGAACCTGCTTCTCGTCAATCCTCTCAGTCATGATTTCGTTTCCCGTTATACCGATTCTGTTTCGCGATACGCTTTTTCGCTCTGGCTTTCGAAGATACGTTCGCCGGTCTTGTGATGCTCCACCCACACGCGCCAACCGTTCCCTGCGATCTTCTCCGCGCCCTTGATCGCCGACGTGCGCGCCTGTGGATTGCTTGCGTCACCGACGATGCGGGACGTATTGCCCAGCGCATACGTCAGGTTCCATACCTTTGTTGTGCTCATTCACTGCTCCTTGATCCTGCCAAGCCGGCGTTTTCCCGTCTTCAAAAATCGATCGCGTCGACCGGGACATCGATCCCGTGGTGTTGGAGAACAGCCTCACGAAACACTCGCCATTCCGTTTCTCCGGCCTGCTCATGAGTGCAATGCAGGCACTGATCAGCGCCTGCCAGCTGCTCCGTCACCGTCCGGTGTACGTCTATCCCAAAGCGCTTGCTGAAGCGCCCCACGCATGAGCCATCGTGCCCCGTGACCCACACGGTATCGCCGGCCGCTGAAACGTCGATGCTATAAAGCTGCTCCATCAATTCCTCGGTTATCGAAGGTCCGCGCGAACGGCGGCGATAGCATCGAGCGGCGACAGGCCACCGTGACGACGCGCGAGCACTTTGACTCGCCGCGACCCGTGACGACGCATGCGTGCGAGAACGCGCTCCGCGTGCTTGACTCGAAGCAACCAGATATGCGGCGAAACATCCTTATCGAACTGAACATTGCTCACGATATTTCCCGTGGGTTATTTTTCGGTGCTTCGAGCATGTCTGTAATTCCAATCGGCTACCGGCCGGTGCGGCGCGCTCACGTGCCAAGCGGTTTTCCTATTAGAGACCGTATTTCGCCGTCAGCTCCTCGATACGTTGAATGTCGGCTCGATGTTTCGCGAGCGCATCCGGCGAAACCTCATCGAGACGAACTTTCCCGCATGCGATCGTTGTATCCCATTCGGTCGCACGTTTCACTCGCTGCATCAGTTCGCTCAGCTCTCTGCGCATCGTATCGAACATCGTCTGCTCCTGCTTTTCATGAGCCGGCCGGGCCGGCAAATCTTCCATTGGACCGATACCGGTTGATCAGAGCGGTATGATCGGGATGTTCCAGCCGAGAAACGCTGCCCGGCCGGGCGCCTCCACAACACCGTGAGGCAGACGATCGTCGAAGATGAACCAGTCACCCGCCTTCGGCTTGTGGCGGACCGTTCCTTGTCGGAAGGTCAGACCGTCGTTGTGCAGTACAACCATCAGCACCAGGCCCTCGTCGTCCGTGTGCATGTCTACGGCTGCTGTCGCCACAAACTGTTCATCACGACCCCGATAACCGCTGGCAGCGTGACAGTAGCCGAGCGCAGCGAGATTCGGCAGCCATGGGGCGCCGTCGCGCCTGGCCCAGGGCGGGATTGCGAAGGTCTCGACCTGTTCGCTGAAGTCGCTTTCCTCGGCGGCGGTGTAGAACTCGCCAGCCAACTGATCAGAGAGGCGAATGACGTGCGCGGGCACTTGGACCGTGCCGAGCGGCCGGTTGCCGGTAGAGGAGCGTGCCGGCGGCCTGCGCAGATCGGCGTCGGCGAGTCGCATGGTGTTTTTCCTACTCGATTATCGTCTGCAGCCGAGCGAGCGCATCCTCAACGACCTCCGCCGGGGCGCTCTCGATCTTGCGTGCACCCCGCGCTTCCAGATCGAGCATGCGCACCATGTTCACCAGGGCCACGCCCTGCGTCTCGGTACCCGAACCTGAGAGCGGCACGGCGAATCCTGCGAAGCGCGCAAACTCCCCTCCTTGAGTAATCGGCGCAACGAGCGCTACACCTAACGTATTGAACGCGGCCGGAGACAACACGAGCGCGGGACGGAAATCGCCCTGCTGTTCACGCCCGATGGTCGGGTTCAGGCTCACGCGCACGATGTCGCCCCGCTCAAACTTGACCCGCCTCACCATGCTTCACGCCCCACCGGCATGACCTCGCCCCATGCAGCCATGTCGGCAGGAACAGGAGCTTTCACATCGCATTGAGCGACAAGATCTTCCAGTGCGTACTTGCGGCGTGCAGGGGTCAGCAAAACCCCGTCAGGGCGGACGTCCGCGTTAAGAGAACCACCCACAGAGGCATGCATCTGCTCGAGCAACACTGCGGGCAGACGAACCGCAGCGCTATTGCCCCATTTCTGAATTTTGAGTTCCATAATACGCTCCAAATGTTGATCCATTGTAGAAACATCTTAGCAAGACGTCAAGGAAATGCGTATCTACTTTGGATCAACATGGCCCACGATGTTGGATACTGCGTCCAGACTGACTTATCGACCTGGTGGAGCTAATCTTGAGGGGAATCAGTGGGCGCCCGCGAGGGGCATCGACGCTGCAAACGCGGTCAAATCGCGCTCTCCAGAATGCGGCGGAGAACTGCCCCATCTACCTCGATATAACGACGCGTATCGTCGATCGACTCGTGGCCAAGCAACAGTTTCACCTGCTCGATCGTCGCACCCCGACCGAGCAACCGGGTCGCGAACGTGCGTCGACCGCTGTGGCTGGACGCCCTGAACCCAGCGGCTTTGTAGAGTCCCGTTACATGCGATTGAAGGGAATCCGCTGCCCAGTAGTCAATCGGCTCGCCGTCGGTAGAAATTCGCACCTTGCGGTTCAACGCATACGGATAACCCTTCCGGCTCAGGATCAATGGGAGGTCGGGGAATAGTCCTCGAAAGCGAGACCGGTCTAGAGTGGTCCCCAGCTCGTGCGCGACTCGGTACTCCAAGTACCGCTCGATCGCATCGACCAGCTTGGGGGCAGAAAAATAGACGGCGCGCTGGCGACAGCCCTTGGTAATTGCCGCTCGAAGAGAGACCTCCGTGCGGAGCGCACCACTGCGGAACATGACGTCGGCCGCCGTGATTTGCGCGACCTCAGTGATCCGCATGCCGGCGCATAGGCCAAGCAGAAGAATCACGGCATCGCGCGCCGGATGCCTGCTGGTCGCTTCAGTGACGCGTAGTAGATGACGGATCTGGCCGGGCGACAGAGCGGCGGCCCGTTTTATGACGTTGGGCATGATGGCTCTCTGAACAAGATGGAAATCGGGATCATTCAGAGAGAGAACCGTGCAGGCTCTTTTTCAAACCTATCACGCCGTCCTACAAGGCAACCTCGGAAAATTCAGCGCGGCGCTGGCCATGCATTACCATCGCGTCCTATCGCAATTACTCGACAACGATCGTGATGACTGAACTACATGACCTACAGGCTCAGCTCCGCGAATTGAATATTCGACTCGCGGACGCGAAGAAAGACGAGAAGCAGGCATATTTGGCCGGCGTCCAGGAGCGCGTTGCGCTCTACGGCATCACCGAAGATGAACTGCTGCGCGCGGCCGGCTTTCGGAAAGCGCGCAAACCGCGGACGCAAGCGAAGTACTACGACCCCTCTTCAGGTAAGCAATGGTCTGGATTCGGGCCGCGACCGAGATGGCTGGAAGGCAAGAATCTCGACGATTACCTGATCGAGCGTGCGGCGAAACCGTGGTGGCCCGGAGAGGAGGCCTGATGGCTCGCCCCCGCGACGATCGTGCGGTGAGAATGTTCGGCGCTCGGCCGAACGTCGCGATGGTATCGCGCCCCTGCTCAAATGTTGCGGTACCCTGTTTCTGAACGGTTGCTTATGGGGCACGGCAATGTGCTATTCCGCGAAGATCCAAGCCAACTATCGAGAGTACGTGCGGCGCTATGGCGCCGACATGGACATCGAAACGTTCAGACACATCTTCTTCGCGCGAGCCTCCGGGGCCGATATCAAGATCCCGAAGGCGGTCGACTCCGCGTTCGCGGGTGTCGATGACGAAATCTCGGCCGCGATCGCCGCGTATCGTAGCCAGCGAACACGGGAGCTGGAGACCGATCTGTTCGAGCAGCGAGCGCGGCTCGCCGCGGCCGAGAAGAAGCTCGCCGTGAAGATCACGAAGAAAGCCAGCGAGGACGTGCGGATCGCCACGAACAAGATCGATGCGGCAACGCGCGGGCTCGACGATCTTCGCAGGCAGGACCTGCAGGAGCGTGATTCGCGGATCTTCCCCGGTTGGTATGCACCCGTCCTGATCCAGCTCGACGGCAAGCGCGTGGTCGTGCCGATGCGGTATCGATGCCGGATACCGGGCTGGACCGAAGCGGACGAAAAAAAGAAGCCGGCAACCTATAACGCGCGCTCGGATTCGCTCGCCACGGCCTGGCGCAAGGTCTTCGGTTTCACGCATGGCCTCTTGCTCGTCGACGCTTTTTTCGAAAACGTGAAGCGTGACGGCCAGAATGTCGTGCTTCGCTTCGACCCAACGCCTCCGCAACACATGCAGGTCGCCTGCCTGTGGACCCGCACCGAGATCCCTGGCGCCGACGATTTGTGGTCCTTCGCGGCGATCACAGACGACCCACCGCCGGAAGTGGCGGCAGCTGGCCACGACAGGTGTATTGTCCCCATTAAATCCTCGAACGTAGACGCCTGGCTCGCACCGGATCCGAGCCGGCGCGCGCAGCTGCGCGAAATCCTCGCCGACCGCGAGCGGCCGTACTACGAGCACCAGCTCGCTGCGTAAACCCGGGGGTTGGAGGGACGGTTATCTCTGGCATATACTGTATAAACATACAGGTATTTTGCGTAACCGACCCCATGCACCCCGCACTCGCCCACCCTGAAGCCATACATCCAGCCCTTTGGCGAGCCAGCCAACTGGCTCGCTCGAGCGTGCGCGGCGTCGACACGGGCCATCCGGACCTGACAGCCGAACTGCCCGGCGGCGGCTGGCCGGCCGGCGCGCTGGTCGAACTGCTCGCGCCGCAGCCGGGCATCGGCGAACTGCGGCTGCTGGCGCCAGTACTCGCGCGCGCGGCCGGCAAGCCGGTCATGCTGATCCAGCCACCGCATGCGCTGCAACCGTTGGCGCTCGCGTATTGGGGCATCGACCCGTCAGGCTTCGTGACACTGCCAGCGCCGCGCACGGCCGACGCGCTGTGGGCCGCCGAACAAGCGCTGCGCGCCGGCACGTGCGCCGCCGTGCTACTCTGGCAGTCGCATGTCCGCGCGGACGCATTGCGGCGGCTCAACCTGGCTGCGCAGAGCGGGCAGGCCCTTTTCTATCTCTTCCGGCCTGTCGCCGCCGCGCGCGACGCGTCGCCGGCACCCTTGCGGCTCGCGCTGGCGCCCAAGCGTGACGGCATCGACGTCACGTTCGTGAAGCGCCGCGGACCGGCACGCGACACGCCGCTGTTCGTTCCCCTGTCCCCCTCGCCGATTTTGTTGAACCGCCATGCAAGTCTTTATATGAACGCCTCCCGTTTGAGCAGGTTCTCGAGCGCTCCGACTGACAGGATGGGCTGCAGCTTTATATCCGTACATGGACTCCCGCCTATGAGCAAGATCGGTTTGCTGGTTGAGGGTCGCGACTGCGTCCGTACATTCGGCTTCCGAGTGTGCGGTTTCCCGCACGAGCCAAGATGGAAATTTGCGCGCTTGCTCCTCATCGGCCTTCTGGCTTCAAACTGCAGCCGCCGGATATATCAGGATCTGCAAGCGCCGGTCTGACCGGTTCACCATGCTCGCCAATTCTTGCGCAATTGCGAAAGAGGTAAAACTACATCCAAGGTCTGCTTGCTAAGCTGCTCTGAACATCTCCTCGCGTGTCAGGACTGACCATGCAATTCGAGCAGTTTTGTTCGCAAGGGCGATGGCGGCGATACGTATGCGGTCTTTTAACGACGCCCCTCAGCGGTTGAGGGCGGCAGGCATTCTCCAAGGCATGAGATCGGCGTAGTCGTCGGCGGTTGCAGCGAGCGGCAACCTGGTGAACAGCCAAACCAGATAGCGATACGGCTCGACGCCGTTCGCCTTGCACGTCTCGACGAGGGAGTACAGGTTGGCACTGGCCTGCGCGCCGGCAACGGTATCGGAGAACAGCCAGCCCTTGCGGCCGACGACGAACGGCCTTATCGCGTTCTCGCACAGGTTGTTCGAGATCGGCCAGTTGCCGTTACCGACGTAGCGGACCAGCTTGGGCCACTGTCCGCTCATGTACTGCAATGCCTTGCCGAGCAGACTCGACGGCACGACGCCCGGCAGATGCTCGACCAGCATGCGCTCGATGATGGCGAGCACGCGGGCGCTGTACCGGGCGCGCAGTAGCTGCCGACGTTCAGACTTCCACTTCGCGCTGCGCGCGTCGGCCGCGAACAGCTTGCCGATCAGTGCGACGAAGCGTGTGGCCAGCAGATCCGGTGAGCGTGCCGCCTTCGGCACCGACTCCTCGGCCTTGATGAAGCCGCGGCGCACGTGTGCCCAACACCCGAGATGCACGAGTTGGTGATCGTGGGCGATGCCGTTATAGAGCTCGTAGCCATCCGTCATCAGCGCAGTGCCGGGCTGTACGCCGGCATACAGCTTCTGCGCATGTTGAGCACCGCGCCCGGGCGAGTAGGAGAACATCCGTACAGGCGGTCCTGGGCCGTTGACCTGCGCCCATAGGTAGCTCTTCGCCTGCGGTCTTCGTCCCGGTTCTTTCAGCACCTGGAACGTTGTCTCGTCGCCGTAGATCAGGTCCGATTCGAGCAGCGCATCGCGCATCAGGTTGATCACCGGCTGCGTGGCCAGACCTACCCGCACCACGCTGGCGGCCAGCGTATTCGACGAGATGTCGCCGCCGAAGCGACGCAGCAGCGTGGCCTGGCGATACAGCGGCATGCCGTACTGGTACTTGCCGGTGATGATCCACGCCAGCGCGGATTCCGTGAGCAGCCCGCGAGGGATAATACGCGCCGGTGCGGGCGTGACCTTGATACCGAGATCGCAGCATGGGCACGCGTATTTGACCCGTTGGTGCTGAACGACGCGCACTTGCTCGGGAATCACGTCAAGCTGTTCGCTCGTTTCCACGCCGATCTCGACGAGAGCATGGCCATCATGCGCGCAGAACCGTTCGGACTCGGGCAACTCGTGCCGCACGACCTCGCGCGGCAGGTTCGGATCGAGTGGTTTGCGCCCACGCTTGCCGCGCGTGTGAGCGGCGACCGATGTGCCGGGCATATCCTCGCGCGCGGGCGCGTCGGTAGTCGTCGCCAGCGCCTCGGCTTCGTTGAACAGACCGAGCTGGTCAGCATGGCGCGCCTCGCTCGAGGCGCCGAACAGTTCGTGCTTGTAGGCTCGCAGCTTCTCTTCGGCCAGATCGCGCTGGGCCGTCACGAGTCGAAGCTCGCCACGCAGCGCATCGCGTTCGGCGCTCGCGGCAATCAGCGCCTCGTACTCCTCGGCGCTCAACATGACGGGATTGTTCGGCATGGCCGATTAGACTATGCCACCCGCGTGGTGTTCAGCTCATCCGCGCGTAATATCGCTGGGGATGCTTCTGGATCACGGCCAGGTCGATGCCGTCGAGCAGCCAGTGCAACTGCTCGGCGCTGAGCGTGATCGTGTCGCCTCCGTTCGGCCAGACGAAGCGGTCGGCTTCGAGTCGCTTGAGCAGCAACCAGAAGCCGTTGCCGCCCCAGCCGAGAATCTTGATACGATCGCGACGGCGGTTGCCGAACACGAACAGCGCCGAGGTCATTGGGTTCAGGCGCATCGCCTGTTCGACCAGGATCGACAGCCCGTTGATGCCCATGCGGAAGTCGACCGGATCGCGATGAAGGTAGACCTTCAACCCTTCGTCGAACCGGAACACGGCAGCCTCCCGAGCATCTGGATCACCGTGGCCAGCTCATCGACGCTCGCCTCGCCAAGATCAAATTCGACACCATTCGACAGGCGCACATGTAACGAGAGCGCCATCAACGACGTGTCTGGTGGCAGTACAGGGGAAACGGCGGGCACTGTCGATGGCGCGGTGACGACAGGGACAAATGCCTGCGCTTCACTCACCGGAACACGACGCGCCGAACCCGGGATGTCGATCGATACGCCGTCTATCACCAGCGGGTCCGGTCTAGTTGGCGTTTGCAGCGTATGCTGCTGATAGCGCGAGATCCAGCGACGCAACTGGTTCGGGTTGACGTCGTGATCCATGGCCATTCGGGCAATCGACACGCCCGGCTTCAGGCAAAGCTCGACCAGCTCTTGGACGGCAGCCTCATCAAATTCCCGCCGGCCATCCCGTCGGCGGCCGACCACCAGTCTGCCTCGAAGGTCCTGTTTCTCTGTCATCACGGTCTGAATGCATGTGTCCACGCGGACACTTAGCTTCTGACCTTCTGCCTACCATTGGTAGGGCGTCGTTTATTGACGGCTTACGGCGATACTAACGTGTCGCCGCTGCATCAAGCGCCTGATCCAGAGGCTATGGCTGTCTTCGCGGCGGTTCACAAAGTGTATTACCGCTCGCGAACCCTGCACGAGCAAGGTTCTCAGGTACGTATCACCTCGCTTCGTGATACCTCCAAGACGCGTCTTGCCACCGCTGGATCTTTGCTTTGGCGTTAGCCCAAGCCATGCAGCAAACTGCCTGCCGTTACGGAATTGCGAGGGATCACCAACGCAGCTCACGAGCGCAGTCGCAATGACTGGGCCGATGCCGGGAATCGTGGCCAGCCGCTGGCAAGCCTCGTTCTTCTTGAAGATCGCAGCGATCTCACTGTTGATTTCATCGAGCCATTGCTGCAAGACCTTCATCTGATCGAGATACATCGAACCGAGGCGTCTTAGCAGGGGCGTAATACCGGTTTCGGTTTCGTTTTCGCTGACGAGTGCAACGATCCCCTTGCGCAACTGGGCCAGGCCGGTCGGAAAGATGATGCCCTCTTCGGCAAACATGCTCCGGATCTGGTTGGATTTCGCTGTCCGCTCCTGGATAAGGCGTTCGCGCATCCGATGTACCGACTGCAGTGATTGCTGCTCGGCACTCTTGATTGTCACAAAGTGGATGTCCCGCCTCGTCACGGCCGCGCAAATTGCCGCTGCGTCATTGGCATCGTTCTTCCCGCCGACCAGAAACGGCTTGACGTATTGTGTGGGTAGCAAACGAACCGTGTGCCCCAACACCGTTAATTCCCGCGCCCAGAAGTGCGAACCGTGGCAGGCCTCTATGCCGACCAGGCTGGGTTCAAGCTTGGCGAAGAACTTCAGTACCTCCGCGCGACGAAGCTTTCGTTGCATAACGACGTTCTCGTGGCGATCGATGCAGTGAGCCTGGAAGACATTTTTTGCGATATCCAGACCAATAGTCAGTGCCGGCATTGTTGTTCTCCCGAGAGTTGGTGCTCTAGTTTCGCCCCGGAGGGGGCGGGAGTCCATACCATCAGCCTCAATGCAGCTGAAGTCGCTGCGGGCCCCGATGATATCCGCTGACTCGCACCTCATTTGGATCACGAACTTGAAGTTCTGACTTGCATCCAGGTTTCGCGAGTCCCGGTCCTACCTGTGGCGTCATCACGTTCAATTGCCTGCGCAACCTTGGGACGTTCCTCCCTGCAAAGCTTTATGCCGCTGAAGGCTCTACGTGCCCATGCAATCGACTACTGCGAAAGTCCCGCTCGTACGGACGTCCGTGGGCAAGTACAGCCCAAATCACTCTGGCGATCTTGTTTGCGATCGCGACCACGACGACGTTCGGTGGCCGGCGCATCCTGAGCTGATCAATCCACTTCCCGGGGTCCTTAGCGTGTACGAGCACGCTTCGCGCGCAGTGGATCAGCAGCGTCCTGAGATAAGAATCTCCACGTTTGCTGATGCCATGGAGAAGAACCTTGCCTCCGGAGCCGGATTGCCGCGGAACCAAACCCAAATACGCTGCGAATTCCCGTCCAGACCGAAATGCTCGGGGATCGCCAATCGTCGCTACCGCGGCCGTTGCCGTCAGCGCACCGACACCTGGAATCTCGGCAAGCCTGCCGCTCGACGGGTCCGCGCGCATCCACATCTGAAGCCGGCGCTCGATCACACCTTTTTGTTCATCGAGCTTCACCAGGTTGCTCCATTGCTCCCGCAGCGTCTCGATCAACATCGTAGGAAGGCGGTTTGCAAGGCGTGCGAGTACATCTGGAATGGCGCTGTCGAGTCCCTTGCGACTACGGCTCATGACTTCTCCGTATTCGGTCAAAAGCCCGCGGAGCGAATTGATCTGCATCGTTCGCATCTTCACCAGTTGCTGTCGCATCCGGTGCATCGCAAGGACCGCCTGCTGACCTTCGGTCTTAACCGCGACGCCCTTTCCAGGTTGCTGTACTGCAAGCCAGATTGCGCGTGCATCGGCCGAGTCGTTTTTATTGCCGATATTGAATGCCTTCACGAAGCGCCCGGGCATCAGCCGAACATCATGCCCCATTTCCATGAGACGCCTCGCCCAGTGCTGGGCTCCGCCGCAGGCTTCCATGCCGATCAGGCACGGATTTCGATTCGCGAAGTAGTCGAGGAAAGCAGAACGCTTTATCGCCTTGTTCACGGTAGCGCCTGTGTTCTCGTCCAGGTGATGCACCTGAAAAACCGATTTCGCAATATCGACACCGACTGGAATGCGGTTCATCGCGAAGCTCCTGTAAGGGCCACGGGGGACATCATCATCGCTGATTTCACGCGCCATGGATCCCGACACCCATGACACCCCACCGACGGCGGATGGACGATGGGTGGGAGGCGTTCATACCATTTGGATCGGCGTGCATCTGCCGCACCTCAACCTCGAAGTGTTCCGGCCGCAATCGCCGGTGCCGTCGCCTGACGATGCGCGCGGGCTCGTCGTGCTCGAGGGCGGCCGCGTCGTGGCGCTCGATCGCGCCGCGCGCGCGCTCGGCGTGGTCGCCGGCATGCGCCGCGGTGGCGTGCTGTCTCTCGCACCAGACGCGCAGATCCGCGAGCGCGACGCCGCGCGCGAGCGCGAACTCGTGCTCGGGGTTGCCTATGCGCTCCTTCAATTTACGCCAAGCGTCGTCGACGCCGACGAGGACGTCGTGGTGCTCGACGTGACCGCGAGCCTGCGCCTCTTTCACGGACTCCGCGCGCTGCGCCAGCGCGTGCGCGACGTCGTCGCATCGTTCGGCGTCACCGCGGCGATATCCGTCGCGTCCTCGGGCCCGGCCGCGTGGATGGTCGCCCGCGGCCTGCGCGGCGGCCTCGCGCTGTCTGCGCGATCGCTGCGCCGCGCGCTCGCGCGCGTGCCGCTCGTCGTCGCGCCGGACGCGCGGCGCTACGCGAACTGGTTCGAGGATCTCGGCTGCGAAACGCTGGCCGATCTGCAGCGCTTGCCTCGCGCCGGATTGAAGAAGCGCTGCGGCACGCAGCTGCTCGACTGGCTCGACCAGGTCGCCGGCACCGCGCCGGCCGCCTACGACTGGCTCGAAATGCCGCCGTCGTTCGACACGCGCGTTGAACTGATGGATCGCGTCGAGCACGCCGAGGCACTGCTGTTCGTCGCGCGCCGGCTGATCCTGCAGCTGACCGGCTGGCTCACCGCGAAGCAGCTGGACGTCGCCGCGTTCGCGCTGCTGCTCGAGCACGAGCGCGGGCGGGACGCGATCGCGCCGACCGAGATCGAGATCGCGTTGGGCGCCCCTACCCGCTTCGAGGAACACCTCACGCGGCTCGTCAAGGAACGGCTCGGCCACGTCGAGCTCGCCGGGCCCGTGATTGCGGTGCGCCTGGTCGCCCGTAGTGTGCAGGAAGCGGCCGCGCCGAGCGACTCGCTGTTCCCGGAGCCCGGCGGCACGCCGCAGGATCACGCGCGGCTGCTCGAACTGCTGACGGCGCGGCTCGGCGCCGAGAACGTGCTCGTCCCGGCTCCCATGGCCGACTACCGTCCAGAGCCGGCCGCCAGATGGGTGCCGATGCGCGACGCGCCGAAGCGGGCACCGCTGCCGGCGGATCTGCCGCGGCCGGCCTGGCTGCTTGCAAAGCCTGTGCCGCTGCTCACGCGTCAGCATCGGCCGTTCTACGGCACGCCGCTGCGCATGGTGTCGCCCGGTGAGCGCATCGAAGGCGGCTGGCAAGATGGGCAGACCGTGACGCGCGACTACTTCGTCGCTGAGGACGACCACGGCGTCTGCTACTGGATCTACAAGGAGCGGCCGACGGCCAGCGACGAAAGCGAATCCCGCTTTTTCCTTCACGGCCTGTTCGGCTGATCGTCATGGACGCCGGCAGTTTCGGCGCCCTGCCCGCCTACGCGGAACTGCAGGTCGCCTCCGATTTCTCGTTCCTGCACGGTGCGTCGCGCGCGGAGGAATACGTGGCGCGCGCGGCGCAGCTCGGCTACAGCGCGATCGCGATCACAGACGAGTGCTCGCTCGCCGGCGTCGTGCGTGCGCACGTCGAAGCGAAGGCGGCGAACATGCCGCTGATCATCGGCTCGCACTTCCGGCTGACGGCCGCCGACGGCTCGCCCGCGCTCGCCTTCACCGCGCTGGCGATGAATCGCGATGGTTACGGCAACCTCTGCGAATTCATTTCGCTCGGCCGCATGCGCAGCAAGAAAGGCACGTACCGCCTAGCGCCGCTCGATCTCGAGCACCCGGAAACGCCGTACAGCCACCTCCGGAGCCTGCCCGACTGCATCGCGATCCTGTCGCCCGACTTCCCGGCCAACGAGCAGCGCTTCGACGCGCAGGTCGAATGGTTCGCGCGCGTGTTCGGCGATCGCGCATGGGTCGCGCTGACGTTGCACGCACGCGCGATGGACGACATCCACCGCGGCGTGGTGGAGCGCGTCGCCGCGCGCCACGGCGTGCCGGTGGTGGCCACCAGCTGGCCGCTGATGCACGTTCGGTCGCGCAAGCCGCTGCAGGACGTGCTGACGGGAATTCGCGTCGGCCGACCGGTAACGGAGTGCGGGTACGAGCTCGCGCCGAACGCGGAGCGTCACCTGCGATCGCGTCTGCGGCTCGCCAACCTCTATCCCGCCGGCGCGCTCGAGGAAACCGTACGCGTCGCACGGCGCTGCACGTTCTCGCTCGACGACCTCAAATACGAGTATCCCGACGAACTGGTACCCGCCGGCACCGACCCGGCGACGTACCTGCGCGAGCAAACCTACATCGGCGCGCGACGGCGTTTCCCGGATGGCATCCCGGTCGACGTCCAGGCGCAGATCGAGCACGAGCTGCAGCTGATCGCCGACCTGAAATACGAGGCGTATTTCCTGACGGTCTACGACATCGTGCAATTCGCGCGCGGGCAAGGCATCTTGTGCCAGGGACGAGGCTCGGCTGCGAACTCGGCCGTCTGCTATTGCCTTGGCGTGACCGAGGTCGATCCATCGCGACAATCGATGCTGTTCGAACGGTTCATTTCCAAGGAACGCAATGAGCCACCCGATGTTGATGTGGACTTCCAACATCAAAAGAGGGAAATCGTCATGCAGTACATCTACCGCAAGTACGGTCGCGATCGGGCGGCGCTGACGGCTGCCGTCACGACGTACCGGCCGCGCAGCGCGTTGCGGGAAGCCGGCAAGGCGCTCGGCGTGGATCCGGCGATCGTCGATCGCGTCGCGAAGCAGCACCATTGGTTCGACTCGCGCGCCGATCTGCTGCAGCGGTTTGCGGAGGCCGGCCTCGATCCCGAAGCGCCGCTGAACCAGCAGTGGGCCAGATTCGCCGCGCAGCTGCTCGGCTACCCGCGGCACCTTTCGCAGCACTCGGGCGGCTTCGTGATCAGCCGCGGCAAGCTCACGCGGCTCGTGCCCGTCGAGAACGCAGCGATGGAGGATCGCTCGATCATCCAGTGGGACAAGGACGATATTGAATCGTTTGGAATCCTAAAGATAGATATCTTGGCCCTGGGGATGCTCTCGATGGTGCGTCGCGCGCTCGACATAATCTCGGAGAAGCGCGGCGAGACTTTCGAACTGCAGGACATACCGGCCGAGGACAAGGCGACCTACGACATGCTGTGCGACGGCGACAGCATGGGCGTGTTCCAGGTGGAATCGCGCGCGCAGATGTCGATGCTGCCACGCCTGCGGCCGCAGTGCTTCTACGACCTGGTGATCGAAGTCGCGATCGTGCGGCCGGGCCCGGTGCAAGGTGGGATGGTGCATCCGTTTCTGCGCCGGCGCCAAGGGCTGGAGCCCGTCACGTTTCCGTCGGAAGGCTTGGAGAAGGCGCTGGCGCGCACGCTCGGCGTGCCGATCTTCCAGGAGCAGGTTGAGGTCAGACGGAATTCGTGGAGGCCAACGGGTTAAGCAGCGATCTGATTCAGATAGAAACGCTGCGTGAACGCGACAGGCGATTGGTAGTTCAGACGCGCCTGCGTGCGCTGCCGGTTGTAGAAGATCTCGATGTATTCGCTGATCGCCAGGCGTGCCTGCTCACGTGTGGCGAAACGTTGATGATAGATCAGTTCATTCATCAGCGTTCCCCAGAAGGATTCGATCGGGGCGTTGTCGTAACAGTTGCCACGGCGGCTCATCGACGCGCGCATGTCAAACTGGCCGATGAGTGCTCGATAGGCGAGCGCACAATATTGGGCGGATTCAACTGGTCGTCGCAACATCTCCAGATTGGAGGTGTTGAATGGGACGACCACTGGGATGGGGCTCGGAACAAACGGGAAGGCCCGTCATGCGATCACCTGGCAGACCGGGTGTCAATCA
>NZ_JACCQC010000053.1:0-23022 GCF_015712225.1 Burkholderia sp. 9775_39
AGGTGTAGAACGGCGCGTTGCGCTCGTCGAGCACCTTCGTGAACGGCTTGTGCCACGTGAGGCCTTCGCGCGCGAGACGCGCCCAGAAGCCTTCGTAATCCTGCTCGGCCTCGGCGACGAGCGCGCGATAGGCCGGCATGCCGGAAATGGTCGCCGTCTTCTCGAGCGCCGCGGGCGGCGCGAACTGACGGGTTTCGTGAAGAACCGATTCAATCGCAGACATCGACTACCCCTTGGTGAACATGAATCCTCTGCATGGCGGCGCGATCGTGCGCGCCGCGCGTCGTCTTGGCCGGCGCCTGCGCGCCGCTGTCTCCCACCACCCGCACGCGACCGCGAAGGCCTGCGCACGATGCTGCACCGCACCAGATCACGCGAACGTGACCCGCGGCCCGGCGGTTTCCACGATAAGCGCTCCAACTTACCCGTCACTTACGCGGCATGGCCGTTTCGTGCACCGGGCGGCGCGCATCGAGGTCAGCTTTACGCTGTTACAACCGCGACCCTACAATCCTAACTGAACTCGCCTTCCGGATTCCAGCTTGAATCGCTACGCCCTCTTCCTCATCCTGTCGATGCTCTTCGTCGGCAGCAACGTCGGTATCGGTAAATCCATCGTTGCATTCGTTCCCGTCGCCATCCTCGCCACGCTGCGCTTCGTGATCGCGATCGCCGTGCTGTGGCCGCTGTTCAGCCCCGTGAAGATGCGTGCGGTCAAGCGCGGCGAATGGCTGAACCTGTTCCTGCAGGCCTTCTTCGGCACCTTCATGTTCACGCTGCTGATGCTCAACGGCGTGCAGCGCACGAGCGCGGTGGCCGCGGGCGTCATCACGAGCACGATCCCGGCGATCGTCGCGCTGTTCGCATGGCTGATCCTGCGTGAAAAACCGAACGGCCGTGCGCTCGTGTCGATCGCGCTCGCGATCGTCGGCGTCGTGACGATCAATCTCGCCAACGGCAGCGCATCCGGTCACGGCACGCCAGGCGACGCGTCCGGCTCGCTCACCGGCAACCTGCTGATCCTCGGCGCGGTGTGCTGCGAATCGATCTACGTGATCCTGTCGCGCCGGCTCACGCAGACGCTCGCACCGATCGACATCTGCGCGTACACGCACCTGTTCGGCCTGTTCCTGATGCTGCCGCTCGGCGCGACCGCGCTGTGGCACTTCGATTACGCGAGCGTGCCGGCCGGCACCTGGGCGCTCGTCGTCTGGTACGGACTATCGGCCAGCATCTTCTCGTTCTGGCTGTGGATGAAGGGCATCCGGCACGTGCCGGGCAGCCTCGCCGGCGTGTTCAGCGCGGTGCTGCCGATCGCCGCGGCCGCGTACGGCATCGCGTTCCTCGGGGAGCGCCCGACGCTCGCGCACGGCGTCGCGCTCGCGTGCGTCGTCGCCGGCATCGTGCTCGCGAGCCTGCGCGTGAAACGCGTGCCGGCCGCGGCCTCCTGATCCGTCCCCGGGCGTGCCGGCGCGTCGCTGCAGTCGCGCCGGCCGACGCGTTACAATAGCGCGCCTTTTCAAGATTACCCCCGATACCTGCGCACCGCGCCCGTACCCCGACATGTCCGCCCCGCACTCGCCCGGCCATCCCGGCCGTCGCCCGCTTCGCCCCCTCCCCGCGCTGATTTTCATGAGCCGCTGGCTCCAGGTTCCGCTCTATCTGGGCCTGATCGTCGCGCAGGCCGTCTACGTGTTCCTGTTCCTGAAAGAAGTGTGGCACCTGCTGTCGCATGCGACGGGCCTCGACGAAATCAGCGTGATGCTTGCCGTGCTCGGCCTGATCGACGTGGTGATGATCTCGAACCTGCTGATCATGGTGATCGTCGGCGGGTATGAAACGTTCGTGTCGCGGCTCGGCATCGAGGGCCATCCCGACGAGCCCGAATGGCTCGACCACGTGAACGCGGGCGTGCTGAAGGTCAAGCTGTCGATGGCGCTGATCAGCATTTCGTCGATCCATCTGCTGAAGACCTTCATCAACCCCGACCAGCACACGACGCACGCGATCATGTGGCAGGTGATCATCCACGTGTCGTTCCTCGTGTCGGCGCTCGTGATGGCGTGGGTCGATCGCCTGACGACGCACACGCACCCGGCCCATTTCCACGAGGCGCACGCACCCGCGGCGTCCCGACCGGCGGCCTGAACCGTCGGCAACATATTCCCCACTGTCCCCACAGAGTCTCAGCCATGACCGTCATCAAACAGGAAGACCTGATCCAGAGCATCGCGGATTCGCTGCAGTACATCAGCTACTACCACCCGCTCGACTACATCCAGGCCCTCGGCCGCGCATACGAGCTGGAAGAGAGTCCGGCGGCGAAGGACGCGATCGCGCAGATCCTCACGAACAGCCGCATGTGCGCGGAAGGCCGCCGCCCGATCTGCCAGGACACCGGCATCGTCACGATCTTCGTGAAGGTCGGCATGGACGTGCGCTGGGACGGCGCGACGATGGGCCTCACCGACATGATCAACGAAGGTGTGCGCCGCGGTTACACGCACCCGGACAACGTGCTGCGCGCGTCGATCGTCAATCCGCCGGAAGGCGCCCGCAAGAACACCAAGGACAACACGCCGGCCGTGATCCACTACGAGATCGTGCCGGGCGACAAGGTCGACGTGCAGGTCGCCGCGAAGGGCGGCGGCTCGGAGAACAAGTCGAAATTCGTGATGCTGAACCCGTCCGATTCGATCGTCGACTGGGTGCTGAAGACGGTCCCGACGATGGGCGCCGGCTGGTGCCCGCCGGGCATGCTCGGGATCGGCATCGGCGGCACCGCCGAGAAGGCGATGCTGATGGCGAAGGAATCGCTGATGGAGCCGATCGACATCCAGGAAATCATCGCGCGCGGCCCGAAGGACTGGATCGAGGAACTGCGTGTCGAACTGCACGAGAAGGTCAACGCGCTCGGCATCGGCGCGCAGGGCCTCGGCGGCCTCGCGACCGTGCTCGACGTGAAGATCATGGCGGCGCCGACGCACGCGGCCTCGAAGCCGGTCGCACTGATCCCGAATTGCGCGGCCACGCGCCACGCGCACTTCGTGCTCGACGGCTCGGGCCCGGCCAAGCTGGAAGCGCCGTCGCTCGACGCTTGGCCGAAGGTGCAGTGGGAACCGAACACGGAAACCAGCAAGCGCGTCGACCTGAACACGCTGACGCCGGAAGAAGTCGCGAGCTGGACGCCGGGCCAGACGCTGCTGCTGTCGGGCAAGATGCTCACCGGCCGCGACGCCGCGCACAAGCGCATCGCCGACATGCTCGCGAAGGGCGAGAAGCTGCCGGTCGACTTCACGAACCGCGTGATCTACTACGTCGGCCCGGTCGATCCGGTGCGTGACGAAGTGGTCGGCCCGGCCGGCCCGACGACGGCCACGCGCATGGACAAGTTCACCGAGACGATGCTCGCTCAGACGGGTCTGATCTCGATGGTCGGCAAGGCCGAACGCGGCCCGGTCGCGATCGACGCGATCAAGAAGCACAAGGCGGCCTACCTGATGGCGGTCGGCGGCGCGGCCTACCTCGTGTCGAAGGCGATCCGCGGCGCGAAGGTGCTCGCGTTCGAAGACCTCGGCATGGAAGCGATCTACGAGTTCGACGTGCAGGACATGCCGGTGACGGTCGCCGTCGATTCGTCGGGCACGTCGGTGCACCAGACGGGTCCGAAGGAATGGCAGGCGAAGATCGGCAAGATCCCGGTCGCCACCGCTTAAGCGCGATCGAACGAAAGGCCGGACGGGAGTCCGGCCTTTTTACTTCTCATTCTCATTATTGTGTTCGGCCGGTTATTCGAGGCTGATTCTCATTACACGCAAAAGGCAGGCCCGACAAGGCTTCGAGGCTTGGCTTTTCTCGTTCGAGCGATTATCGTTCGGTTTCTGAAGCCCCACTGAACAAGGAAACAGCCATGCAAGGCGACAAGAAAGTCATCGAATATCTGAACGCCCAACTGAAGAATGAACTCACGGCGATCAACCAGTACTTCCTGCATGCGCGCATGTACAAGCACTGGGGCCTCGACAAGCTCGGCAAGCACGAATACGACGAGTCGATCGGCGAAATGAAGCACGCCGACTGGCTGATCGAGCGCGTGTTCATGCTCGACGGCCTGCCGAACCTGCAGGACCTGCACAAGCTGCTCGTCGGCGAGGAAACCGAAGAGATCCTGAAGTGCGACCTGAAGCTCGAGCAGATCTCGCAGTCCACCTGCAAGGAAGCGATCGCCTACTGCGAATCGGTGCGCGACTACGTGTCGCGCGAGATCTTCGAAAAGATCCTCGACGACACCGAAGAGCACATCGACTGGCTCGAAACGCAGATCGACCTGATCGGCAAGGTCGGCCTGCAGAACTATCAGCAAACGATGATGGGTTCGCCCGAGTAATCGCGCCGCCTGCCAGCCTGCCGCCCGCCTGACGATGACGAACCCGTCCAACGCTACCGCGCTGCGCGCCGCCGCCCCTGTCGGCATCTTCGACTCGGGGCTCGGCGGCCTGTCGGTGCTGCGCGCCGCGCGCGCGCACCTGCCCGACGAATCGTTCGTCTACGTCGCCGACTCGCACCACGCGCCGTACGGCCCGCGCGACGAAGCCTTCATTACGGAACGCACGCTGGCCATCGGCGAGTGGCTCGCCCGCGAAGGCGCGAAAGCGCTCGTCATCGCGTGCAACACGGCAACGGCCCGGGCGATCGCGGCCATCCGCGAACGCCTGTCGATCCCGCTCGTCGGTGTCGAGCCGGGCATCAAGCCGGCCGCCGCGCTGTCCGCGACCGGCGTCGCGGGCGTCCTCGCCACGCAATCGACGTTGAACAGCCCGCGCTTCCAGGCGCTGCTCGACCGCTACGGCGCCGGCCGCCGCTTCATCTGCCAACCCGGCCACGGGCTCGTCGAAGCGATCGAACGCGGCGACACGAACTCGCCCGCGTTGCGCGCGCTGCTTGAGCGTTACATCCAGCCGATGCTCGACGACGGCGCCGATACGCTGGTACTCGGCTGCACGCACTACCCGTTCTTCACAGAAACGATTCGTGACCTTGTTGGCGAGCGCCTGACGATCGTCGACACGAGCGACGCCATCGCCCGCCAGCTCGCGCGGGTCCTCGACGAACGCGGGCTGCGCGCCCCGGCCGGCACGCACGCCGCGCCGCCGCGTTTCTGCTCGACCAGCGACGGTCTGCAGCTGCGCGCGCTCGCCTCGACGCTGCTCGGCCTCGACGCGCCGGTCGAATCCGTCACCATTTCCTCGCCGAACGTGCGCGCCTGCGCGACCGCCTGACGCGGGGGCCGGCACGCCGAACGCTCTCGGCGGCCTGACCGCCCCGCCGTTTCAAGGGTCCGATGACCTTAAAAAAAGCCCGACCCAGGCTTGTCAACACCCGCAAAATTAATGATAATAATTCGCATTAACGTTAGCTATCGCAACTCATCATGATCGTCTGCGTGTGCAAGTCTGTTTCCGATCGCAAGATTCGCGCGTCCCTCGCCGAGGGCGTGAATTCTTTCGATGAACTCCAGTTCGAGCTCGGCGTGGCCACGTGCTGCGGCAAGTGCGAGGAGTCCGTACGCGACCTCATGGCCGAGCAAGGCGTCTGCGCGAGCCGGTGCGGCGTCGAGCATCATGCGCATCCGATCCCGGTCACGTTCTACGACCGCAAGGCGGCCTGAGCGGCGCCGAGCGTGCGCATGCGGCCCAGGCCGCATTTTTTGTTTTGACCGTCAGCAAGCCACCGTCCGCGCGAGCCAACGGCTTACCTGTCAAGGAGCCTGTGATGGAATTGCTGATCGGATTCGTAACCACCGTTTGCATCTCGCTGCTGATCTTTCGCAAGTGATGCCGATTCACCCGCCGCGCCCCGGGTGCGACGTCGTTCTTTCAAGCTAACATGCAGGCTTCGCATCTCGCTCCTGCCGGCGCCATGCCGGCTGCACCACGTATGAATCCCCGAGTGATCGTCGTCGCGGTCGGTGTGCTTGCCGCACACGCGATCATGCTGACGGCCGCGTGGCTCCATCGCAACGCGCCGCCGCCGAAATCGGTCGAGGTCCAGACGATCACCGCGCAGCTCATCACGCCCGCGCCGATCGCGCAGCAGGTCGCGGCCGAGTCGATCCCGCAGCCCGCGCCGCCGAAGCCGGTGCCGCGCGTGAAGCCGAAGGTCGAACCGAAGCCGGTGCAGAAGGCGGCGAAGCCGACCCCGCAGCCGGTTGCGCCCTCGCCCGCCCCGTCGCCTACACCCGCTCCCGCCGCCGATCCGACACCGGCGCCCGCCGCGCCCGCTCCCGCCGCACCGGCCGCCACGCCGGGCCCGGCGCGCGAAACGATGCAGGTCAGCGCGCCGAAGAACGTGCCGACGCTCCAATGCAACTTCGTGAAGCCCGACTATCCGTCGATGTCGCGCCGTCGCGGCGAATCGGGCACCGCCTATGTTCACTTCGTCGTCGGCGTGACCGGCAAGATCGAAAGCATCGATCTGCAGAAGAGCAGCGGCTATCCGCGCCTCGACGATGCCGCACTCGACGCGATGCGCTCGACCACCTGCCGTCCGTACATCGAGAACGGCCAGGCGATCCGCGCCGCCCGCACACAGCCCTACAGCTTCGGGCTCACCGACTAACCTGCCTCATCCGGAAGATTCAAAGGAAACAAAAAATGCAAAGCTACGGTATCGCTCACGTCTGGGCGCAAGGTGATTTCGTCACGCGCGCCATTGCGATCACGCTGCTCGTGATGTCGGTCCTGTCGTGGATCGTGATCGTCATCAAGGGCTGGAACGTGATCCGCCTGAACCGCCTCACGAAGAACGCCGAACAGGCTTTCTGGCATTCCGACAATTTCGACGACGGCATCAAGAAGCTCGGCCTCGCCGCATCGACGCCGAACGACAACCCGTTCCTCGCGCTCGCGCTGTCGGGCAAGGAAGCCGCCGACCATCACCACCAGACGCAACCGCACCTGCACGATCGCATGGACGTGTCGGACTGGGTCACGCGCTGCCTGAAGGACACGATGGACGAAGGCATCTCGCGCATGCAGAGCGGCCTCGCGATCCTCGCCTCGGTCGGCAGCACCGCGCCGTTCGTCGGCCTGTTCGGCACGGTGTGGGGCATCTATCACGCGCTGCTCGCGATCGGCGCCACCGGCCAGACGTCGATCGACCAGGTCGCGGGCCCGGTCGGCGAATCGCTGATCATGACGGCCTTCGGCCTGTTCGTCGCGATTCCCGCGGTGCTCGGCTACAACGCGCTGACCCGTGCGAACAAGGGTGTGGTCAGCAAGCTGCGCCGCTTCGCGCACGGTCTGCACGCGTACTTCGTGACGGGCGCGAGCCTCGCGTCGTCGTCGACGCGCGACGGCCTGCGTCTCGCCTCGCGCGCCGCCAGCTGAGACGAGGTGAACCATGGCCATGAACACCGGTTTCAGCGACGATGACGACGATGCCGTGATGAGCGAGATCAACATGACGCCGCTCGTCGACGTCATGCTCGTACTCCTGATCATTTTCCTCGTGACGATCCCGGCGATGCAGCATGCGGTGAAGATCGACCTGCCGCACGCCAGCAGCCAGCCCGTCGACGAAAAGCCGCAGACCGTCGACGTCGCGATCCAGGGCGACGGCACGATCCTGTGGGATGACCACACGGTCACGCGCGAACAACTGCAGGCACGGATCGCGGAAGCCGCGAAACGCACGCCGCAGCCCGAGTTGCACCTGCGCGCCGACCGCAAGGTCGCGTACGAGCACGTCGCGGAAGTGATGTCGGATGCGCAGGCAGGCGGCTTGACGAAGCTCGGCTTCGTGACGGAGCCGGGCGCAAAAGCGAAGTAACGCGCGCACGCCCCGCAGTTGCCGGCAGCAACGGCGCACTTGGCCGGCCGCACCTAACCGGCCGTACACAAAGTAAAAGGCCTTCATCGCCAGATGAAGGCCTTTTTTCATGCGCACGCGGGCGCCTTCGGGCGGCGGGCTCTTTGGCGGTATCGGTTGCGCCTCGAGCAACGCAAATGCGACTCTGCCGTGGTCTGCACGGACTGCGCGTTCTGCCCTATCTGGCTCGCAATATATGCGGCCACCTGATTTCGCTCAGAACTTCCTTCACGAAATGGGATTTCAATATAGGCCCGCCCGCGCACGCATTCAAGGTTCCGGCGATTGAAACTTGCGATTGCAGGCGACGCTTCAATGACAAAACAAATTTGCGTCGTCGTACACGCCGTGTTCAGGTCGCCGAAACATCGACCGCCGCTTCCTTCTTCGCGCGCTCAGGGCAGCCGGGCTCCTTGTACGCGCCGTGGTCGAGCTTCTCGACCAGGTAATCGACGAACGCACGTACTGCGGGCGGCATCCCTTGGCGCGACACGAACACCGCATACAACTGCGGCACCGGCAGCGTCCAGCCCGGCATCACGGGCGACAGTTGCCCCGCGCGCAGCGCGTTGCCGTACATCATCTCCGGCAGCGCGGCGATGCCGAGGCCGTCGAGCACGGCCTCGCGGATCGTCATCAGGTCGGCCGTCACGAGCCGCGGATCATGCTCGTGCACGTGGCGCGTCCCGTCCGGCGCGATCAGGTTGAATACGTGCCGGCCGTCGACGCTCGGCGTATCGAGCGTCTCGAAGCCGGTCAGGTCGTCCGGCGCCAGCGGCGGCGCATTCTGGCTCAGCAGGCTCGGCGCACCGACCAGCATCTGCTCGGTGCGCCACAGCGGCCGCACGACGATGTTGGCGTTCTGCGGCGGCTCCGAGCGCACGCGCAACGCGACGTCGATCGAATCCTCGAACAGGTCGATCACGCGATTCGTCACGCGGACATGCACCTTGACCTCGGGATAACGGCGCAGGAATTCGGGCAGGATGCGCGACAGCATCGTCTGCGACAGCGTCACCGGCACGCTGACGCGCACCGAGCCGCGCGGCGACGCGCGCAGCTGCTGCACCGCGTTCATCGCGGCCTGCGCTTCGGCGAGCATCGCCTGGCAGTGCTGGTAGAACAGCTCCCCCGCCTCGGTCAGCGCGAGCTTGCGCGTCGAACGCTGCAGCAGGCGCACGCCGAGCGCGGCCTCCAGCTCGGTCAGGCGCCGCGACAGACGCGATTTCGAGATGCCCAGCACGCGCTCGGCGGCCGAGAAGCCGCCATGTTCGACGACCTGCGAGAAGTACATCAGGTCGTTCAGGTTATGTGCATCGATATTCATCTCATCGTTCCAATTTCAGAACAATCCATTGCGAACGGCCGCAAATCGGACGGTAAAACGCCCAATATAATAGCGCTATGTTTCAAAAATAACGCTATTCCGATGATTTCGAGGGCTTCCCATGACCACCGCTCGCTCGCTTGATCGTACCTACCCCGCGCTTCGCACCACCGAAGGCGGCGGTTTCGTGGTTCACCGTCCGTTCCCGACACGGCTGCTGATGGACTTCGATCCGTTCCTGCTGCTCGATGAAATGGGCCCGGTCGACTACGCGCCCGGCGAAGCCGTGGGCGCGCCCGACCATCCGCATCGCGGCTTCGAGACCGTGACCTACGCGCTGGACGGACGCTTCCGCCATCGCGACTCGTCCGGCCATGCCGGCACGCTCGGCCCCGGCGACGTGCAATGGATGACGGCCGGCGCCGGCGTCGTGCACAGCGAGATGCCGGACCCGGCGTTCGCGCAGGCAGGCGGACGTTCCCACGGCTTCCAGCTGTGGGTCAACCTGCCGCGGCGCGACAAGATGATCGCACCGCGCTACCAGGAGATCCCGGCCGCCCGCATTCCGACCGCGACGTCGCCGGACGGGCGCGCACGCGTGCGCGTCATCGCCGGCGAAGCATTCGGCGTCCAGGCCGCGATCGAGACGCGCACACCGATCCTCTACCAGCATTTCACACTGGAGCCCGGCGCAACGGTCACGCAGCCCGTGCCGGCCGGTTATCGCGTGTTCGCCTATCCGATCGACGGAACGGGCCGCTACGGGCCCGACAGGCAGGCTGTGGACGCACGGCACATGGTCGTCTACGGCGACGACGGCGACACCGTCACGTTCGCTGCCGGCGACACGTCGCTCGACCTGTTGCTGATCGGCGGCGTGCCGCTCAACGAACCGATCGTCCGTTACGGCCCATTCGTGATGAATACCGAGGAGGAGATCCGGCAGGCCGTCGTCGACTACCAGACCGGTCGCATGGGTCGCATCGAAGCGTGAACCGGATCGGGGTCGCAGGTGCCGCGAAGCCGGTGGTTTTGCGTCACAATAAGTTCTTGAACCATGTGGCCACCCGCCACCAGAAGGAACCCGTCCCCTTGAACTTCGAACATCTGATCCAGATCAACTCCGACGATCCGGGCGTGCCGACCCTCACCCGCGACCAGCTCTGGGAAGGCCTCGTGCTGCGTGCGGAGCAGCCGCAACTGTTCGTGATCGGCCTCGACAGCTGCGTCATTCACGAACGCACCGACACGACGCTCGAACGCGAACTGCATTACGGCCACGCGACCGTGCGCGACCACGTGACGTTCACGCCGAATCAGCAGGTCCGCTACGACATCCGCGCGGCCGACGGCGAGATCGGCGGCTCGCTGACGATGACGATCGAAGAGCGCGACGACCGCGAACTGTTCCTGCGTTTCGAGTACCGCACGACGCTGACGGTCACGGACGACAGCGAAGAAGCGCGGCAGACGCACGGGATCGTCAAGGAGGCATACCGCACGTCGGACATCGACACCGTTCGCCTGATCCGCGAATACGCGCAGGGGCGCAAGGACCCTGATCCGCTGCACTGAACCCGGCGGCGGCCTGCGGGCCGCCGCTTTTGATTCAAGCTATCAGTCTCGGCATTTCGATCGATAAAGAGTTTTTGTAAATGGGAATAGTTATCATTTAGAATTCATTCCATCGTATCGACAGTCACCGATCAAACCGAATGACCGACACCATGCGCCCGACCACGCTGACCCTGCGCCGCACGACCGGCACCGCAGCCAGCAGCCGTCAGAAGACGGCAGCGGTCACCACGCCGGCGAAACCCGCCGGCAACCGCGATGCAGGCACGCGGGTCGTCAACAGCGATACGCTGCTGCAAGGCCAGAGCCACATCAGCATCGCGCATAACGGAGAGACTTATCAGTTGCGCGCCACGCGGCTCGGCAAACTGATCCTGACGAAGTAACGACCGAGTATTGTGGGGACCACCTCCCTGAGAGGTGTTGGGCAGTAGCCAGCGTAACGGCTTGCACGCGAGATCTAGACCCCTTCGTGCAAACACACTCAAGCAGCCGTTGCAGCAAGCCAAGCCACTTTTTTGGTTCTCGCACAAGGAAGAAAAAAAGCGACACGTCCAACGACGTGTCGCTTTTTTGTTCGAGCCGCGAATGGGCCAGGCATGCGGCTCGCGTGTATGTGGCCGCACAACGCACGACGGCCGAAGAAAGCGGCATGCAAGCCGCCTCAGAATCCCCAGAACATCAACCACCATGCGCTGTCGACGACGGCCAGCCCGACGGCGAACCACGCGAATGCCGCGAGCCGGCGCGGCCATGCCGCATAGCGCCCCGTCACCTTCCACGCGAGCCACGCGCTCCACACGTTGGCACCGACCAGAATCGCGATGCGCACATCGGTTGCCCAGCCGAGCGGCACATGCTCGGCGCGCAGCAACGACAGCGTCGTGGCCGACAGTCCGAGGAACACGCCCGCACCCGCGATCGGGATCAGCGCCTGGGCGAGGTGATGCAAACGCACGCGATCGAAGCGGCCGAGCATCAGCGTCGCGCCGGCCAGCAGCACCAGCAACGCCGTGCCGTACACGAGCCCGGTACCGACGATATAGCTGACGACCAGCCCGCCATCGAGCCAGGAGAACACGTCGTTGCGATCCGGGTAGTGCGTGAGCAGGAACCACGGCGCATTGGTCTCGAGCGGCCACGTGATGTCGTGGTCGATCAGCCAGCCCGCGAGCCATTGCTTGATCTGCACGAACCACGGGCTGACGGTCCAGTGGAACGCGCCGATCGCCACGCCGAGCAGGCCGTAGAGAATCAGTGCGGTGTCCCACGGGTTGGCCTGCTCCGCACCGAGGTTCACGACCTCGTCGGACGGCGAGCGCAGCGACAGCGAAATCGCGTCGCGATGCCCGCTGCAACGACCGCACATATGGCAGGCCGCCGCACCCTTCATGTTGCGCAACGGCACGAGCGGTGCGCAGTTGATCGGAATCACGCGATGACCGTGCTCGCCGTTCTTGTACGAACGGCGCCACGCATCCTCGTCGACCTTGTAGCGCATCGGCGCGAGCCGCGCGAGCAGCCCGAACACGCCGTTGACCGGGCACAGGTACTTGCACCACACGCGTTTTTCGCGACCGTACAGCACGCCGATCACGATCGCGCCGACGGTCGAGCCGCCGAGCACGAACAGCACCGCGAGCGGGTACTGGTACACGCTCACCATCTGTCCGTAGATCGTCGTGATGCCGAACGCGACGAACGGCCAGCCGCCCCACCGGATCCAGCGCGGAATCGGGCCGCCGCGGCCGAACTTGCTCGCGTATTCGGTGAGCGCGCCCTCCGGACACAGCACGCCGCACCAGACGCGTCCGAGCATCACCATCGACAGCAGCACGAACGGCCACCAGATGCCCCAGAACGCGAATTGCGCGATGAGCGTGAGGTTGTTCCACAGATGCGCGGAATCGTCCGGCAGCGGCAACACGGCCGGCACGATGATCAGGAACGCGTAGACGGCGACGACGATCCACTGGATACCGCGGATCAGCGCACCGTGGCGCTGCATCCACTGGCCGGCCTGCGCGAGCCAGCCCGGCTTGACGGCGGCGACAACGCTCATGCCGCGCGACCCGCAGCAACGGCCGGACGGCGGCTCGCGCGCTTCATCAGCAGCCAGACGACCGCCCAGTAGACCGCATAGGCCACCAGGTTGGTCAGCGCCGGGTGTGCGCGATAGCCGGTCAGCGTCGCGACGAGCGAGCCGAACGTGCCCGAATCATCGAGGATCGCGGACGTATCCCACACCTGCGAAATGCCGAGCGGCAGGATTTCCTTGTCGATCAGCTTGTCGACGCCGGTCTGGAACAGGCCCGCACCGAGGAACAGCAGCATCACTTCGGTGACGCGGAAGAAATGCCGCCACGAGAAGTACTTGCCGCCGAGCTGCAGCAGATAGAACGTGAGGAACGCGAGACCGAGACCGATCACGACCGCGAGCATCTGGCTGCCGTCGACGTGGCCCGACTGGCCGAAACCGAGGCCGTACAGGAAGATCACCGTCTCGCTGCCTTCGCGCGCGATCGCGAGCGCGACCAGCACGGCGACGCCCCACCAGTTCGAATCGCGCGTGCTTTGCTGCAGCGATTGCTCCATGTCGCGCTTCAGCGTGCGCCCGTGCCGGCGCATCCACAGCACCATCTGCACGATCAGCACGCACGCGATCAGCACCATCGCCGTCTGGAAATAGTCCTGCGCGTCGCCGGACAACACTTCGGTGAACCCGACCAGCGCGGCGCCGAGGCCGACGGCCATCAGCAGGCCGACAGCGACGCCGGCCCAGAGGAAAGGCAGGCCGCGGCGCGCGTCGTCGTCGCCGTTTTTCAGCCATGCATAGAGAATGCCGACGACGAGCAGCGCTTCGACGCTCTCCCGCCAGACGATGAACAAGATCTGACCCATCGATACCTCCTGACGCGCGGGGCAAGGGACTGGCGCGCCCGCGCGCAGATAAAACGCGTTACTTCGCGACGATCACGCCCTGAGCCTGCTGGTGGAAATCGTCGAAAAACTTGTATTCGCCCGGCGACAGCGGGGCGACGACCACGAATGAATCGGCGCCCGGCGCGAGCACCTTCTCCTTGCGCAACTGCACGCTCTCGAATTCGGCGGCGCCCTTGCCGGTGTTCCTGATCTCGATCTTGAAACGCTGGCCGGCCGGCACTTCGATGCGGGCGGGCGTCAGTTTGCCATCCGTCATCTCGAGCTTGAACGTCGGCAGATCGGCCGCATGCGCCGCGCCGGCAAGCCACAGCGCAGCGGCTGCGGTAACGATTTTCTGGGGAATTTTCATTCTGGGTTCTCTACGCCGACGGCGCGCCGAAGCGCGCCGTTCGTGATGCCACCGATCAGTAACCGCCCTTCTTGCCGATACCGGCGAACGGGAAGTCGTACTCGAGCGTGATGGGCTTGAACCACGGGCCCACGCCCGTTTCCTTGTCGACGTGGCGACCGAACGCCATGTGGCCCGACTGCATCGGCGGCTTGACGACCATCGTCAGGTGATACTTGCCGGGGCCGGCGAGCTTCACGTTGTCGCCGTAGTGCGGGCCGTCGCTCGCGACCATGCCCATCAGGTCGCCTTCGGCCTTCCACTTCGTGTCGCCCTGCTTCGTCAGCTTGTACGTGACCTGCAGGTACGGCATCCAGTCGCCTTCCGCGAAACCGGTCGGGTTGTTCTTGACCGCATGGATGTCGGCCTCGAGGTGAATGTCGGAATCCGACGCCTTGCGCATCATGCCTTCCGGGTCCATCGTGATCGGCTGCAGGTACACCGCGCCGATTTCCATGCCGCCCTGGATCTGCTGCTTGCCGATCGGATACTCGGCCGCCGAGGCCGACATCGCGGCAAGCGCCGCCGCTACCGCAACCGTCGTGCGGATGAACGAAGAACCCAACATGGACACTCCTTGTTATTTGTCTGACTATCTTGACGACATGCGAGCGACCGCCGGGGCCACCCGCTGGAAACACTAACGCGACGAAGAACGTTAATGCGAACTATTCTCAATACATGTGGAGTTTAGCACCGAACCCGTTTCGGAACAAACGGAGAGCGCTGTAAACCCCTGATCCGACAAGGCTTACAGGCGCTTTACCAAAAGGATTCAGTGACGCTTGGAAAGATTTACCGACCGCCGCTGATGTGGTCGCCGACGTTCGCGCCGAACACGCGTTCGCGCAGCACGGCAAGCTGGTCGCGGGTGGCGGCGGCTTTCTCGAATTCGAGGTTCTTCGCGTAGTCGGCCATCTGCTTCTCGAGACGCTTGATTTCCTTCGCGAGTTGCTTTTCCGACATGTCCTCGAATTTCGCGCGCTGCTGTGCTTCCTTCAACTCCGCACGCGCGTCGTCGGCGTTGTAGACGCCGTCGATGATGTCCTTGATGCGCTTCACGACGCCGCGCGGCGTGATGCCCATCTTTTCGTTGTAGGCGATCTGCTTCGCGCGGCGCCGCTCGGTTTCGCCGATCGCGCGCTTCATCGACTCGGTCATGTTGTCCGCGTAGAGGATCGCCTTGCCGTTCACGTTCCGCGCGGCGCGGCCGATCGTCTGGATCAGCGAGCGCTCGGCGCGCAGGAAGCCTTCCTTGTCCGCGTCGAGGATCGCGACGAGCGACACTTCGGGAATGTCCAGACCCTCGCGCAGCAGGTTGATCCCGACCAGCACGTCGAACGTGCCGAGCCGCAGGTCGCGGATGATCTCGACGCGCTCGACCGTGTCGATGTCGCTGTGCAGGTAACGCACCTTGACGCCATGGTCGGCCAGGAACTCGGTCAATTGTTCGGCCATGCGCTTCGTCAGCACGGTGATCAGCACGCGCTCGCCGGCCTTCACGCGGGCGTTGATCTCGGTCAGCACGTCGTCGACCTGCGAGCTCGCCGGGCGCACTTCGATTTCCGGATCGACGAGGCCCGTGGGTCGCACGACCTGCTCGGCGATCTGCCCCGTCACGCGCTTCTCGTAATCGGCCGGCGTGGCCGACACGAACACGACCTGGCGCATCTTGCGTTCGAACTCGTGGAACTTCAGCGGCCGGTTGTCGAGCGCCGACGGCAGGCGGAAGCCGTAATTGACGAGGTTTTCCTTGCGCGCGCGGTCGCCGTTGTACATCCCGTTGAGCTGGCCGATCAGCACGTGCGATTCGTCGAGCAGCATCAGCGCATCGGGCGGCAGGTAGTCGACGAGCGTCGGCGGCGGATCGCCGGGCGCCGCGCCCGAGAAATGCCGCGAATAGTTCTCGATGCCCTTGCAGAAGCCGAGCTCCTGCAGCATCTCGAGATCGAAGCGCGTGCGCTGCTCGAGGCGCTGCGCCTCGACGAGCTTGCCCTCGCGATGGAAGAACTCGAGCCGTTCGCGCAGTTCGTCCTTGATCGTCTCGACCGCGCGCATCACGGTGTCGCGCGGCGTCACGTAGTGCGACGACGGATACACGGTGAAGCGCGGAATCTTCTGCCGCACGCGCCCGGTCAGCGGATCGAACAGCTGCAGCGTCTCGACTTCGTCGTCGAACAGTTCGACGCGCACGGCCATTTCCGCATGTTCGGCCGGGAAGATGTCGATCGTGTCGCCGCGCACGCGGAACGTGCCGCGCTGGAAATCCTGCTCGTTGCGCGTGTATTGCATCGCGATCAGCCGCGCGATCACGTCGCGCTGGCCGAGCTTGTCGCCCGTGCGCAGCGTCAGGATCATCTGGTGGTATTCGGACGGGTTGCCGATACCGTAGATCGCCGACACGGTCGCAACGATCACCACGTCGCGACGCTCCATCAGGCTCTTCGTCGCCGACAGCCGCATCTGTTCGATGTGCTCGTTGATCGACGAATCCTTCTCGATGAACAGGTCGCGCTGCGGCACGTAGGCCTCAGGCTGGTAGTAGTCGTAGTACGACACGAAGTACTCGACCGCGTTGCGCGGGAAGAACTCGCGGAACTCCGCGTAAAGCTGGGCCGCGAGCGTCTTGTTCGGCGCGAACACGATCGCCGGGCGGCCGAGCCGCGCGATCGTGTTGGCCATCGTGAAGGTCTTGCCCGAACCCGTCACGCCGAGCAGCGTCTGGAAGGCAAGGCCGTCGCCGACGCCTTCGACGAGCGTGTCGATCGCGGTCGGCTGGTCGCCCGCGGGCGGATACGGCTGGTAAAGCTGGAACGGCGACCCTTCGAAAGTGACGAATTTGGATTCGTCGAGCGCGTCGCCGACTTCGGCATGATGTTCGGACATGGAATGCGGCCGGAGCAAGGGCAAAGAAAGCATTCTAGCGCTTCGCGGCCGCGCGAACTGCTGTCGGCTCCTGACGCGCGACGGCCGCCCGAAATCGCGATTCGCCGCCGAAACGCGACGGAATCACCGCCCCCGCCAGCGCGAATTCGCTACAATATCAGGCTGCTGCGCTTTCCGGCGTCGCGCCGTGGGCGCGGTCCGCTGCGCCCGTCCCGCCGGCTGAAAGCCTGACCCTCTTTTCACTACTGCCGAATCATCATGTCGCTCTTCTCCGCTGTCCAGCTTGCTCCCCGCGACCCGATCCTGGGCCTGAACGAAGCCTTCAACGCCGATGCGCGTCCGACCAAGGTCAACCTCGGCGTTGGCGTGTACACGAACGAAGACGGCAAGATTCCGCTGCTGCGCGCGGTGCGCGAAGCGGAGAAGGCACGTGTCGAGGCCGGCCTGCCGCGCGGCTACCTGCCGATCGACGGGATCGCCGCCTACGATGCGGCCGTGCAGAAGCTGCTGCTCGGCAACGATTCGCCGCTGATCGCGGCGGGCCGCGTGGTCACGGCCCAGGCACTGGGCGGCACGGGCGCGCTGAAGATCGGCGCCGATTTCCTGCGCACCGTGAATCCGAACGTGAAGGTCGCGATCAGCGATCCGAGCTGGGAAAACCACCGTGCGCTGTTCGAAGCGGCCGGCTTCGAAGTCGTCGCCTACCCGTATTACGACGCGGCCACCAACGGCGTGAACTTCGAAGGCATGCTGTCGGCGCTGAACGGCTACGCGGCAGGCACGGTCGTCGTGCTGCACGCGTGCTGCCACAACCCGACCGGCGTGGACCTGACCGAAGCGCAATGGCAACAGATCGTCGACGTCGTGAAGGCGCGCAACCTCGTGCCGTTCCTCGACATGGCCTACCAGGGCTTCGGCGAGAACATCGACGCCGATGCCGCTGCCGTGCGCCTGTTTGCCGCGGCCGACCTGAACGCATTCGTGTCGTCGTCGTTCTCGAAGTCGTTCTCGCTGTACGGCGAGCGCGTCGGCGCGCTGTCGATCATCACGTCGAGCAAGGAAGAAGCCACGCGCGTGCTGTCGCAACTGAAGCGCGTGATCCGCACGAACTACTCGAACCCGCCGACCCACGGCGGCGCGGTGGTCGCAGCGGTGCTCGCGTCGCCGGAACTGCACGCTTCGTGGGTGCAGGAACTCGGCGAAATGCGCGATCGCATCCGCGCGATGCGCAATGGTCTCGTCGAGCGCCTGAAGGCAAGCGGCGTCGATCGCGATTTCAGCTTCATCAACGCACAGCGCGGGATGTTCTCGTATTCGGGCCTGACCTCGGCGCAAGTCGATCGCCTGCGCGACGAGTTCGGCATCTATGCGGTCGGCACGGGCCGGATTTGCGTCGCCGCGCTGAACACGCGCAACCTCGACGCGGTCGCCAATGCGGTCGCAGCAGTCCTGAAGTAAAGCCGCGTCGGGCGGCAACCGTCACCAGGCCCGCCCTGCCGACATGAAAAACGCGCTCCACGGAGCGCGTTTTTTTGTACCGTTCGGCGCGGTGGGCGGCTATGCCGCCTGCCCTGCGTTACTGCATGAACCAGCCGTGGCTGACGACCACCGACTGGCCCGTGAGCGCGGCGCTCGGAAACGCCGACAGGAACAGCACCGTCTGCGCGACGTCCTGCACCGTCGTGAACACGCCGTCGACCGTGTTGCCGAGCATCACCTTCTTGATCACTTCCTCTTCGCTGATGCCGAGCTCCTTCGCCTGCTCCGGAATCTGCTTGTCGACCAGCGGCGTGCGCACGAAGCCCGGACACACGACGTGCGAGCGCACGTTGTGCTTCGCGCCTTCCTTTGCCAGCACGCGCGCCAGGCCGAGCAGACCGTGCTTGGCCGTCACGTACGCCGACTTCAGCGGCGACGCTTCGTGCGAGTGCACCGAACCCATGTAGATCACGACGCCGCCGCGATCGTCCTTGTACATGTGCTTGAGCGCGGCCTTCGTCGTCAGGAACGCGCCGTCCACGTGGATCGCCTGCATCTTCTTCCAGTCGGCGAACGAGTAGTTCTCGATCGGGTTGACGATCTGGATGCCCGCGTTCGACACGAGGATGTCGACCGAGCCGAACGCTTCGGCCACCTTGTCGATGCCGGTGTTCACGGCTTCCTCGTTGGTCACGTCCATCGCGACGCCGATCGCCTTGCCGCCTGCCTTGTTGATCTCGTCGGCGACCGCGTTCGCGCCGTCCTGGTTCAGGTCGGCGATCGCGACGGCCGCGCCTGCCTTGGCGAGCTCCAGTGCGATTTCCTTGCCGATGCCGCTCGCGGCGCCCGTGACGACTGCGGTCTTGCCGCTCAGATCTGCTGCCATATCCGTCTCCTCCCGTTATCGGATCGAATAAAACACGCGCCCGCCCGCATCCGCGCTCATCGCGAAATCGTGGCGGCGTGCCAAGCGTCATTGTGCACGATCGGCCCCGCCGTTCGCGTGCAAAACGTCTAAGCTTAAGGTCGGTTCCGTTCAGCAGGAGATTCTCATGCACTATCGACGGCTAGGCCGCTCCGGCCTGCAAATCAGCGAGCTTTCCCTCGGGTCGTGGGTGACATACGGCAACCAGGTCGATCAGCGGGTCGCGCGCGAATGCCTCGCCGCGGCACGCGATGCGGGCGTCAATTTCTTCGATAACGCCGAGGTCTACGCCGGCGGCAAATCCGAGGAAATCATGGGCCACGCGCTCAAGTCGCTCGATTGGCCGCGCGTCAGCTATATCGTGTCCACGAAGTTCTTCTGGGGGCTCGCGGAAGCCCCGAATCAGTATCACACGCTGAACCGAAAATACCTGCTGAATGCGATCGACGGCTCGCTGCGCCGGCTGCAGCTCGACTATGTGGACCTCGTCTATTGCCATCGTCCCGATCCCCATACGCCGATCGAGGAAACCGTCTGGGCGATGAGCGACATGATCGTGCGCGGCAAGGCGCTGTACTGGGGCACGTCGGAATGGAGCGCCGACGAGATCCGCGCGGCATGCGAGATCGCCGAGCGGCATCATCTGCACAAGCCGGTCGTCGAACAGCCGCAGTACAACCTGTTCCACCGCACTCGGGTCGAGCAGGAATATGCGCGGCTCTACGACGATTACGGCCTCGGCCTCACGACCTGGAGCCCGCTGGCGTCGGGGCTGCTCACCGGCAAGTACCGCAACGGCGTGCCGGCCGGCAGCCGCGCGCAGTTGCAGGGCTACGACTGGATGCGCGAACGGCTGACCGATCGGGCCGCCAACGACATCGTCGAGCGGCTCGGCGAGATCGCCGCCGAACTCGGCTGCAGCACCGGCCAGTTGGCGATCGCGTGGGTACTGTCGAATCCGCGCGTGAGTTCGGTCATCACGGGTGCATCGCGGATCGACCAGATCGGCGACAACATGCGCGCGCTCGAGGTTGCCGCGAAGCTGACGCCGGATGTGAAGCAACGCATCGAGGCGGTGGTCGGCGACGCATACGAGTGAGGCGACTCGCGGCCACTCGCGTACAATACGCGGCCGCATCGGCGCCCGGCCTCACGGCCGCGCACGATCGCCCGCTTTCATCGATTCACCCTTCGTCAGGCAGCCAGCCATGCTCAGTTATCGTCACGGTTTTCACGCAGGCAACCACGCGGACGTGCTCAAGCACGCCGTCGTCGTCCAGCTGCTGCGCTACCTGAACAAGAAAGACAAATCGTACTGGTACATCGATACGCACGCGGGCGCCGGCGTGTACTCGCTGCGCGACGGTTATGCAGCGAAGACGTCGGAATTCGATACCGGCATCGGCCGACTGTGGAACGAAAAGAACCTGCCGGAGGCGCTCGGCGACTATGTGGATGAAGTCCGCGCGCTGAACGACGACGGCGAACTGCACTTCTACCCGGGCTCACCGTACATCGCATGGCGATCGATGCGCGAGCAGGATCGTATGCGCCTGTTCGAAATGCACACGACGGAAATCGATGTGCTGCGCCACAATTTCCGCGATGCGGGGCGACGCGCGATGATCTTCGCCGGTGACGGCTTCGAAGGTATCAAGGCGCTGCTGCCGCCGCCGCCGCGACGTGCACTCGTGCTGATCGATCCGTCCTACGAGGACAAGAAGGACTACGCGCGCACGGTGAGCTGCGTGACGGAATGCCTGAAGCGTTTCGCGACCGGCTGCTATGCCATCTGGTATCCGCAGGTCACGCGGGCGGAATCGCAGCGCTTTCCCGAGCAGTTGAAGCGCCTGCAGCCGAACAACTGGCTGCACCTGACGCTAACGGTGTCGAATCCGCCGACCGACGGGCTGGGCCTCTACGGCAGCGGGATGTTCATCCTCAATCCGCCGTATACGCTCGCCCAGAGCATGAACGAGGTTCTGCCCTACCTGGTCGAGATGCTGGGACAGGATAGCGGCGCTCGCTGCCAGATCGAGCACCGCGGCAACTGATCCGGCGACCGGCCGTTACGGCTGCGGTCGCGGCGCGAGCCTCGGCTGATAGGCGGGTTGCCCGTCCCACGCGGGAACATTGATATACGGGGCGACGAACAATGGAACCGACGTGTTCGGCGCCTGCCCGGCCGGAGCGCGCATGCCTGCCGGCTCGACGATCGGCTGCGACGACAGCGGTGCCGTCTGCAGCACCCATCCGCCCTTGCCGTCCTGGATACCGTGCTGCGTATCGAGCACCAGCGGTTTGGACGATGTCGCGGCACCAGCCGCGAGGCCATGGACGAGCACAGCCGCGCCCACAACGAGACGCGCGCGGGCACTGCAACGCACATCGACACCCAAACGCATGATCGTGTCCTTCAGGATGAAAAGCAGGTCCATACCATAGCGCTGCACCGACGATTTCGCCAGATCCGATGCACAAAAAAAACAAAGCCCCGTCAATACGGGGCTTGCTTATCGTTCGGCGCCGCTCGGCACCTGACGGGGACTGCGATTACAGCGAGTAGCCGTTGGTTTCGAGCGAGCGGATGCGGCTCTCCAGCTGGACGATGTCCGACGACGTGGCGAGGTAAGCCTCACGGCGCTCACGTTCTGCGGATTCGAACCAGTTGCTCAGCTTTTCGACGATGTAGGCGATCATGACGTTCTCCAAGGAAGAGGGACCCCTGGTGAATCGAGATTCAGGGATTTCCCGTATAGGGTTATCCCGAATTATAGCGACGCCGCACCAAGATGCTAGTGAAATACTTGCATGGCAACCATTCCCATTTGGAATGGACTGAGGCAAACATCACATAACCCATTGATTTTGATGGATGTTGCTCCAGGGCTTGTTTTTAGGCTCGAGAACACGCACTAATTTGGTTCATCGACCGGGTCGGCGAGGCGCGCCAAAATCGGGCATTCAGGTCGTCCGTCACCATGGCAGTGCGCGGCGAGGTCGGCCAGTGTGTCGCGCATGTCGCTTAGCTCCGCGATGCGTTTGTCGAGTTCGGCCACATGCTCGAGAGCGATCGATTTCACTTCGGCGCTGGCGCGTGAGCGATCCTGCCAGAGCATCAGCAGCTTGCGAATGTCCTCGACGAGAAAGCCGAGCCGTCGCGCCTGACGGATGAACCGCAGGGTATGGACTTCGTCCGCGCCGTAGATCCGGTAGCCGGCATCGGTGCGCTTGCTCGGCGCAAGAAGGCCGACTTGTTCGTAGTACCGGATCATTTTTGCGCTGACCCCGGATTCGCGCGACGCGTCGCCGATATTCATTCCTCGCCCTCTGCCCTCAAAACCTGGTTTCGAACACGAACGTCGGCGGATGCCATCGTCGACGACAGTTCGATCGTATCAAATCGCGGGACTTTGTTCGGGGGACGGCTTGGTGGCGGAAGCCGGAGGATCTGATCTGGCGCGCATACCGTTTCGCGCTTCGCCGCACGATTTCTTTGGCGTACCAATGCAAAAACCCCCGCCTTTCGGGCGGGGGTTTCTGGCTTAGGGAGCCTGACGATTACCTACTTTCACACGGGAATCCGCACTATCATCGGCGTAGAGTCGTTTCACGGTCCTGTTCGGGATG
>NZ_JACCQC010000054.1:0-19761 GCF_015712225.1 Burkholderia sp. 9775_39
CCCCGCTACCGAGCCCCAGCCCCGCCGCCCGCTGAATCAGCTCGACGTCGTTGCTCGCGCCGAGCTTCTTCATCGCGCTGATCTTCTGTGCGCTGACCGTCTGCTTGCCCTTGCTCAGGCGCTGCGCGATCGTCTTGATCGGCACGCCCGACAGATACAGTCGAATCACCTCGATCTCGCGCGCCGACAGCTTCACGGGCGGGTCGCCGCGGGTGCCGAGCGCATCGACCGCGCGCCGGACGGACGGCGACAGATAGGCGCCGCCGCTGTAACTCGAATGGATCGCCGTGACGATATGGCCGACCTCGTCGAGCTTGCTGACGACGCTCACGCGGCCAGTCCCCAGGATCGAGCGGAAGATCAGCGGATTCTCGTTGGCGACCAGCACGACGATCCCGACGTTCGGCCGCATGCGGCGCAGCCAGTCGAACAGCGCGAGGCCGTCCATCTGCTCGTCGCCGGGAATCGCATAGTCGACCAGCACGACGTCGCAGTCGACGCCGCCGAGCGACGCGACCAGTTCGGCCGCGCTCCGGTAGACCGCGACGAGCTCGATCGCGCAGGTGCTGCCCGCGATCTGCTCGATGCCGGCCAGCGTCAACGGCCAGTCGTACGCGACGACGATGCGAACATTGAATTTCCTCATGCGCAGTTTCCTGATGGTTCACCGCCGCGCCACGCGGAACGCGCGCGACCGGTTGGGCGTTGAAAGGACGTTCAGGCTATTTTTAGCCTGAACGTCGATTCTATGAACGTGCGCAAGGCCGCGATATCGGACGGCGTACGAATTGGCGGCCGCAGACGTAATACGGGTTTGATATTTGCGCCGGTTCAACGCCCGGCAGCCGGCGATCGACCGTCGCGGCATCGGCCCGACGGCCAGCGTTGCGCGCCGCACCGCCGCCCAGCGGGTAAAATTGCGCGTTTGCATGCCACCCCGGCCCGCCGGCGGCGAGCGACGCGCCGCTGCCGGCCGCGCGCCACGCCCCTTCGCCGGCTTGCCCGTACTGCCCGCTTTCCTCATGACCGATTCCGACCTGCAATCCGACGACACCTCCATCCACGAAGACGGCCTCTGGCGCGACAACGGCTGGACGGCCCGCATCATCAAGAACGAAGACGACGACGGCTGGGCCGTCGAGATGGTCAAGGACGGCGAGTCCGAGCCCGCCCTCGTCGGCCCGTGGACCATGGGCCGCGACAAGAAGAATCCGAAGCCGATGGACGCGAATGCGTTCCGCACGCTCGTGAAGACCGCGACCGAAGTGCTGATGCGGCACGAACAGCAGCGGCGCGCGATGCTGCACAAGGAGGTGACGGTGCAGGACGAAGCCGGACAGGACGTGTCGGTGACGCTCGACATCGTGCCGGACGAGTTCGAGCCGTATGCGCAGCTCAAGGCTGTCGATCCGTATGGCGAGCTGCTGGCCGACGCGAAGGTGTCGGCCGGATTCAAGCTCAACAAGGCCAGCGCCGAACGCTGGGTCGCATCGGGCTTCGAACGGCCGGCCTGAGCCCGCACGGCGCGCCGACGCACTCGATCAGGCGTCGGCGCCCCGCTCCGCGCGCGCGAGCCGGCGTGCGGCGAGCTTGCGCCGCACGAATTCCTCGAACTGCCGCGTCGCGACCTCCGGGTCGCGCGCGGCCAGCCCCAGCAGGTTGCGCGCAAGCTGGATCGGCGTCAGCACGACGCCCCACGGCAGCCCCCACCAGCCGAGCGTGGCCGACGCGAGCAGCGCGACCGCCTGCTTCCTGCGCCCGCAGCGGCGGCAGCATACGTGGCGCCGCGTCGCCCAGCGCGTGACGAACACGAGCGACACGACGCGATGCGACGCATGGACGTCCACCGGCTGCCCTTCGCGCCGGCAGATCGGGCATGGCCCGTAGCGCCAGTCGTCGACGTACTGCCGGACCTTCGCGTCGGGCACCCGTTCGGCCTCGACGACGACCGGATGCGCATGCGCGCATGCCGGGCTGCAATAGCGGCGGCCGTCGATCGACCGTCCGCCGACCAGGAACGTCCTGCCGCACTGACTGCACTCTGCCACGATGACCTCGGATAAGCGTGATGCGCCGCGTGCCGGCCGCGCGCAGGTCGGTGCACGCGTGCCGGCCGGGCCGGTTCATGTCTTAACGGCTGCCGCCGCGCGGTCTTGAGCGGGTGCGTCGCGGCACGTCAGCTATGCAGCCCGTGCGCGATCATCAGCCGGTACAGCGTCGCGCGCGAGATGCCGAGCTCCGCCGCGACGTCCGCATGCTGATGGCGGTGACGCAGCAGCGTTTCCTCGATTGCGTGCCGCTCGGCCTGCCGGCGCGCCTGCGCGAGTGTCGGCGGCCGCAGCGACGTGTACGGATGCAGCTCGAGATCGGCGGCCGAGATCAGCGGGCCGCTCGTCATCACGACCGCGAAGCGGATCCGGTTGATCAGTTCCCGCACGTTGCCGGGCCACCGATAGTTGTGGATCGCCTCGATCGCGCACGGCGTGAAGCCGCGAATCCGGTACGAGCCGTCGTCGCGATAGCGCCGCAACACGTCGTCGGCGAGCAGCATGATGTCGCGGCCGCGCATGCGCAGCGGCGGCTCGTCGATCCGCAGCACGCACAGGCGGTAGTACAGGTCGGCGCGAAATCGCCCGGCCTGCATCGCGGCTTCGAGATCGACGTGCGTGGCCGACACGATCCGCACGTCGACCGGAATCGACGCATGGCCGCCCAGCCGCTCGATCTTGCCTTCCTGCAGGAACCGCAGCAGGCTCGCCTGGCTCTCGAACGGCATGTCGCCGATTTCGTCGAGAAACAGCGTGCCGCCGTGCGCGGACTCGATGCGGCCGATCTTGCGCTGGTGCGCGCCGGTGAACGCGCCGCGCTCGTGGCCGAACAGCTCGGCCTGCAGCAGCGTCGTCGGGATGGCCGCGCAGTTCACGGCGACGAACGGTGCATCGGCACGCGACGACTGCCGGTGGATCGCCGCCGCCGTCAGCTCCTTGCCGGTGCCGGATTCGCCGGCGATGAACACGCTCGCGTCGGTGTTCGCGACCTTGCGGATCGTCGCGAACAGCCGGCGCATCGCGCCGCACGCACCGATCATCGCGCCGTCGGGCGGCGCGGCCTCCGCGGCCGGGTCGCCGTCCGCGAGCTCGAGCATCCCGTATGCATGGCCGACGAGATAGCCGATCGTCGTGTAGGCCGCCGCATTGCGCACGTAGTCGAAGCAGCAATGGCGGATCAGCCGCGCGATCGTGATGTTGCGCAGCCGCTCGCCGTCGGCGAGCGCGACCCAGCCGACGCGCGGGTCACGCAGCAGCGTCTCGAACGACGCGACGTCAGGCGACGCGAAGCTGCCGAAATCGACGATGCCCGCATGCGGACGGTTCGCCTTGACGAGATTCAGCGCGTCCGCGACGGTTTTGGCGCGCCACACTTCCCAGCCGCGCGCCGCGAGCACGTCGACGAGCGCGGCATCGTGCTGCTGCGACAGGTAGACGAGCGGCCGCGACGGCGCGACATGATTGCGCCGGACCGCGAGGAACGGCAGCGTGCTCACCTCCCGTTCGACATCCTCCGCGCCCGACATGCTGAGCTGACAGCAATGGTTCACGATTGCCTCGCCGCATAAGGTTGTGTGTCGGAGCGGCCGTTGCCCGATCGCGCGCGGCGGGGCCCGTGGTCCCGCGGCGCGGCGCCGCTCCGTCCTCGAATCGATGTCGCGTCATCCGATGCGTCAGCGGCAGAACACGACGCGCTGCGTGTAGATCTGCGGCTCGATGACGGGTTTCGCCGATCCGTTGAGATCGTCGCGATAGGCGCGGTAGGTCTTGCCGTTTACCGTCACGTCCGACGCGCGGGCCGTCTCGATCTTGTCGAGCCCGGTATGCCGCCATTCGTTCACCCGGTCCGCCGCGGTGACGCTCGACTCGCCCGCGATCTTCTGCGTGATCGCGCTGCCGTCGCTCCACGGCTGCGTCTGCATGTCCTCGGTGTGCTGCATCGCGCCGACCGTCTTGCCGGTCGACTTCGGCCCGGTCTGCGCGTCGAACGGCGCGCCGCGGCCGTACACCGGCGATTGCCACGACGGCGCGTGACCGGCTTCCGGCACCATGTAGACCATCTGCGGGTCGCCGATCATCATCATCGGCGCGCATGCCGTGTTGTCGGGACGGCCGAGCGTCGACAGCGCCTGCTGGACGCTCGCGGCGTTCGCGAGGGTCTGCTCGCTCAGGATGACGAAGACCGCGGGATTCTGGAAAACCGACTGCGCAGCGGCCTGCACGCTGGCCAGCAACAAAGCGACCAAAAAGATCCTCATGATTGAGGCCTCCTTGCATCCTCGTCACGCAAAAAGAGGTGTTGACCTCGGGGATGGGCACAACACCCGTCAAACCGGAAAAGACGGTCGGGCATCGGGCCGAGCGCCTGCCGTGCGACCCGCGCTCCGGTCGCACGGCAAACCGGCCCGCATGCTCACGACGAGGTACTCGTCGAGATGACGGTCGGCGCCGGCGCGACCGGTGCTGCCGGTGCGGCCTGCTGGTCGACCGTGGCGGGTGGCAACGCTTGCGCCGGATCGGTCAGCGCCGGCGTGCCGGCGGCGGCTTGTGCAGCCGCCGTGCCAGCGGCTTCGACCGCGTCCGGCACTTTCGCGTCGGCGGCCGGCAGGTCGGCGGGCGCCGCGGCAACGGCAGGCTGCGCGGGCTCCGGTGCTGGCGCTTCGGCGGCTGCCTGCGGCGCGGGCTCGGCAGCCTTCGCGTCGGCGGCCGGCGCCGCGACGACGGCTGCCGCCGGCATCGGTTCGGCCACCGGCTCACCCGCGGCTTGCGCGGCGTCGGTCGCGGCGGGCATCGGCTCCGGGGCCTTGTCGGCGACCGGCGGGACCTGCTCCGGCGCCTGGTCGGCCACGGCCGGCGCGGGCTCGGGCGCCTTGTCCGCGACCGGCTGCGCGGGCGCCGGCGCCTTCGTATCGGCGACCGGTGCGGCGGGCGCGGGCGATGCCTTGTCTGCCACTGTCGGCGCGGCGATGACGGCTGCCGCCGGCACGGCGGCCATTGCGGCCGCCGGTACCACCGACGCGGCAGGTGCCGCGGCGACGGCAGGCGCGGCAGCAGCAGCCGGTGCCGCGGCCGCCGGAACTGCGGCGGCAACCGTCGGCACTGCGACGGCCGGAGCCCCGGCGACCGGCGCCATCACCGGTACCGGCACCGAAACGGGCGCCGCGCGCATCGACGTCGTCTCGATCGGGCGCGTCGGTGCGGGCGCCGGCGCGGCCGAGCCAAGCGGCGGCAGGCCCATCCGGTCGCGCACGATCGGATCGCGATACTTCACGTCGTCCGCGACGGTCGCTTCGACGCTGGGCGCCACGTTCGAACGCGCGAGCGGCGCGGTCGTGCCCGGGCACAGGTGCCCGGTCGCTTCCACCGCGCGCCGGTTCGCATCGCTCTGGCAGAGCAGCGCGAGCGCCACGTCGGTCAGCCCCATCGCGCGAAATTCACGCGCATCGAGACGCCGCACGCAGGCCTGGTCGACCAGCGTCGTGCCGCCCGTCGCGCCGAACCCCGGGAACGACACACCGACGCTCACCGAGCCCATGCAGGTATCGGACAGCGTGGTCGTGAGGCCGGGCGCCTGGATCGACGGGTTCGTCTTGATCGTCTGCGTGCCCGAGTAATTGACGTTTTCCGTCGCCTGGGTGTTGTACGGGCTGGTGCCGGGTGCGCCGGCCGCGAGCGCGTTCGTGCTCTGCGGGCTCACGTTGCCGCCGGCCGTGCTGGACGGCAGCGTCACGTTGACGTTCACGCTCGAATTGCCGCTGCCGCGCACACCGCTGGAACTGGTGGCATTGCCGCCGCGCGAGCTGGTCGTATTCGTGTTCATGCTCGAGCCGCCGCCCTGGCTGATGGCCGTCGACGATGTCGACGACTGCGCGCTCGACGTCGAATCGGCGGTTTGTGCCTGTGCACCGATCGTGGTCATCGCGAACATCGCCGCACATGCCACCTTGATCCTGTTGCTGTTCATTTCACTCTCCGGACGAGGTTTGTCCTCCACCCAGGCAACCGTACTAATTCCCCTGAATGCCTTCAGTTTTCGCTGCTTCCCCGAACTGCTTCCAGCCGCTGCCCAGCTGGGACCACGAGCCGGCCGACACGCCCTGCCACTGCTGGGTGTCCGGTCCGCCGATGGCACTGCCCGACGAAAGCGTTTGTTGTTCTGACGGTTTGGTTGTCTGGTCAGGGTTGTTTGACGTCTGCATAGTCGATTGCCCACCATCGGCAGCACGGTCAGCGCCATACGCCGTCAGAGACGCGAGCATCAGAGCGGCGGCAATCAGGTTCTGCTTCATGCCAACTCCTTACGTGACAACAATGCGGAAAAGAGACCAGCGTCGCTGGGAAACTGGTCCCCCCCACACCTGACTAATGACTGCTCCCGGTCGCGCTCGAGTCGCCCTGGCTTCCGCCCGATGCGGACGGCGAACCGGCCGGACCGGTACTCCACACGGTCGACGAGTTGTAGTGATTCGAGCCCGCGATCGCGCCCGATCCGCCACTGCCCGTCCATCCCGCGGCACCCGCGTTGGCATTGCCGTGGTCGTTCGCGCCCGTGGCCGTGTAGTGGTTCGCGCCGAGTACGATCGTGGCGGTCACCCCTCCCGAAAGCGCATTCGCGTTCTCGTTCGTGCTGCCGTTTCCAGCGAACGAGCCTGCGGCACCGATACCGCCGCCTGCCGCGAACGCGCCCCCGTTCGTGCCCGAACCGCTGGCCGTCGAAGTCGAGTTGTGATAAGCGGACGCCGTGCCGGCGGAGCCGCTGGGCGTCACGGTACTTCCTGCATTCGCGCCGGCCGTCGATGTCGAATTGCTGGTATAGCTGCCGGAGCCGACCAGCACCGAACCGGAAACACCCGCCGCAACGGATTGCGTCTGGTTGGTCGTGGACGATCCGGCCGCCAACGCAGCGGACGAAATGACGGTGAGCGCTGTCGCTAAAATGACTTTGGCTTTCATAGCAATTCCTTGCTGTGAGGAAGTTCGACGGTGGCGGAGCCGGGCCCGCCCTCGCGGGACGAAACCCGGCATCCGTACCGCCAGCCAATGACGAACGCTACGCGTCGCGGCTTAGTGGTGATACGTCCAGCCGATCGAGCCGGCGTTCGCACCGCTGCTGCCGCCCGCTTGTGCGCCGCCAAAGCCGAAGCCGCCGACCGTCGACGTTTGAGTGTGGTTCGTGTACGAGATCGAACCGCTGCTGCCGCCACCGGCCGTTGCGCCGGCTGCGCCGAGTGCCGAGCCCGAATCGGTCGCGGAGAAGTGGCCGAACCCGGCGACGCCTGCCATCGTCTGGCCACCGCTCGACGAGTTGCTGCTCGACACCGTGCCGCTGCCGGCGAACGCTGCACCCGAAACCGCCAGAACTGCTGCTGCAATCAGAAGCTTCTTCATGGTCGACTCCATAACGGCGTGGAGAGAATGAGCATGGAAGATCGCACGCCATCAATCTTCCTGCCTCGAGCAATCCTTAAAAATAAGGATCACTATCCAATAAATAAGCTATTGCTTACTCGTAAATGGCGTTTTTATTTTTGGCCAGCCGAAGTCTAGTTTTATGTTTTTAAGTTGTCCAAAATTTCTGAGTAGGTGTTTTCTATTATTTTTATGAACATTAAAATGTTCTCAAAACACCATTGATGAAATTAACCGGAATGGCGAGCACACCTTTCCGGCTCGCGATTTTCAATACCCCGTCGAAAACCGATGCCGGCACCGGCACCCGTTTCCGGAATTGAAAATCAGCGAATATATTTACAACCGCAAAATTCAGCGCCCGCGCGACGTGCACCCTTCATCCGGGCGACGACGGGCCTGCATTGCAGCCAGACGACATGTCTGCTCCCTGAGCTGACGAAGAAAGGCCTTCCGGATAACCCGGCCGACGCGCGTTCGATCTAGTCCGGCCGGCGCCGGCACTGACCCGGCGCGATCGAAACGGCTCTGCACGGTTGAAGAGGAATCGGCGCCACGCTGTTCGGCACGAACGGCATGCCCCATCCGGGAACGCTGAATGAAGTCGAGCGCCGCTGTCGCCGGGTTGCCGCGCGAAGCGACAACCGCTCCAGCACGCGGCGCGCGCGGAGGGCAGGAAATCTGCAAGGCGCAACCGGCGACGCTGGCACTGCGCCGCAAGCCACACCCCGATCGTGCCGACTACCCCTGTGGTCCGCCAGAAACACGCGGATCAAGCCACTGCTTATAGTGTTCATCGCCGCTTCCCCGACTGGCTCGTGACGAACTGGCCGCCCCCACATCATTGTTGCAACGTGTCGACCGCTCGCCGGTGCGTCCCATGTTGCAAACCGCATGCCACGCGATATTCCACCGAGCATTGCGCGCCGCATGCGACCGCCAGCCCTGACGATTTCGCCCGGAACGGCATTTTTTGTTTCAGGAATGTATCGCGATAACGGGATGCACTTGGCAGCGATCATTGAACACTGCGACGTAATGCCGTGATTTGACGGACGAATCCGGCGTGCCGAGGCGCCCCGGACGCCCCTGCGAACGGTTGTTTCAAACTTGAGAAGCGGCCGTCGACACCTGGCCCACGGTTCGCGCGCTTCCACTGACAAACCGCGTGTTGCGGCATGCCGGCAACCGTCCATTCCCCCCGGCGGACGGGGTCCCGGCGCTCGATGATCCCCGCCGAACGGCCGCCGATACGACCGGAACACGGGTTCACCCCGAAATACGAAACGAATTTGATTCATCCGTGAAAATACCCACACGATCATCCGGTGAAAAAAGCTTGCCTTCCGGCACGTTGCAGGCGTAATAATTAAAACAAATGTAAACCCGCGATCCCGGAAAAAACGTACGCATCATTTTTTCATTTCCGTTCGATTCACCTTTCACCGCCTGGCCTCGATGAGCAATTCATTGAAGAGACGTTTTCGACCGGTTATCCGCCTAATTCTCATCACTGAAACATGCCGATTAAAAACCGCTTTCACGCCTTCAATGTCGTAAAAGCCTGATTCGACGCGTGTTTCGTCGTATCGAACCGTATCGATCCCGCGATCGCCACGGGCGCTTCCCTGTCCCCACGATTCACGCATGAAACACAAACGCGCGTGCCGAACGGCCATTGCGCGGCCACGCCCGCATCCAGCGGGACTTCGTCATTCATGGCATGCCGATTGCCTGATGTCCGGCTCTCACCGAGCGGCACGCCACGGCACACGACATACAAGCGGCGGCCCCTCGTCAATCAGCGTGTCGGGGAAAAGGCGATGAAGATCACCACCGATCGATCGACGCTTGCGTCGTTCAAGCATCAACGGGGTTGTCAGCGAAACCGGAGCGCCTGTCGCGGCGCTTCGTCGACATCTGCACATGCGGACCGGCGCCCGCCGAAGCGATACCCGTGCAGCGGGATGGAACGGGTGCGCGACGCCGTCGAGTACATCGACGTGTGGTTCCTGGAGATGCTCGACGAAGGAGAAAGCGATGAATGACAGGGTCGCGATCGACACGCGCGCCGGTCGGCGCGTACTGGTGACGGGTGGCGCAGGTTTTCTCGGCAGCTACGTCTGCGAACGGCTCGTCATGGAAGGCGCGTTCGTCACCTGCGTCGACAGCCTGCTGACGGGACGCAAGCTCAACGTCGCCGACCTGAAGGCGTCCGGCCGGTTCGAATTCGTGAAGGGCGACGTGTCGCTCGGCCTGCCGCAGCTGCAGGTGGATGAAATCTGGAATCTCGCGTGCGCGGCCTCCCCGCCCACCTACCAGATCGATCCGGTCCACACGATGATGACGAACGTGCTCGGCATGAACCACTGTCTCGCGCTGGCGCGCCGGACCGGCGCGCGCGTGTTCCAGGCGTCGACCAGCGAGATCTACGGCGACCCCGGCGTCCATCCGCAGATGGAAACCTATCGCGGCAACGTGAACACGATCGGCCCGCGTGCGTGCTACGACGAAGGCAAGCGTGCGGCCGAGGCGCTGTGCTACGACTACTACCGTTCGCACGGCGTCGACGTGCGCGTCGCGCGCATCTTCAATACCTACGGGCCGCGCATGTCGCCGCGCGACGGCCGCGTCGTGTCGAACTTCGTCGTCGCCGCGCTCAATGGCGCCGCGCTCGAGATCTACGGCGACGGCCGGCAGACGCGCTCGTTCTGCTTCGTCAGCGACCTGATCGACGGCTTCTTCAGCCTGATGGACGCCCCGCGCAACGTCGGCACACCGGTCAACATCGGCAATCCCGGCGAATTCACGATGATCGAACTTGCGGAGCAAGTCCTCGCGATCACGGGCTCGACCTCGGAGATCGTGTTCCGGCCGCTGCCGATCGACGATCCGCACCAGCGCAAGCCCGACATTTCGGTCGCCGCGACGGAGCTCGGCTGGCGGCCGGCGATCGATCTCGACGAAGGCCTGCGCCGCACGGTCGACTATTTCAGCCGCGAACTGTGGCTCGCGCCGGTGCTGCGCGGGACCGGAGCGGTCGCATGAAAGTGCTCGTGACAGGGGGAGCGGGCTATATCGGCAGCCATACGTGCAAGGCGCTCGCGGAAGCGGGACACGATCCCGTCGCGTACGACAACCTGTCGACCGGTCATCGCGACGCGGTCCGCTGGGGGCCGCTCGTGGCGGCCGACATCCTCGACGGCGATGCGCTGTCGCACGCGCTCGCCGCGCACCGGCCCGACGTCGTGATCCATTTCGCCGCGCTCGCCTACGTCGGCGAATCGGTGCTCGCGCCCGAGCGCTACTACACGGTCAACGTGACGGGCACCTGCACGCTGCTGAGCGCGATGCGCGCAGCCGGCGTGGGCAGGATCGTGATGTCGTCGTCGTGCGCGACGTACGGCATTCCGGAGACGCTGCCGATCTCGGAGCGCACGCCGCAGCGGCCGATCAATCCGTACGGCTTCACGAAATACGCGATGGAGCGGATGGCCGCCGATTTCGAACGCGCGTACGGGCTGAAATGGATCGCGCTGCGCTACTTCAACGCGGCGGGCGCGGACCCCGACGGCGCGATCGGCGAATGCCACGCACCGGAAACGCACGCGCTGCCGCTGGCGATCCGCGCGGCGCTGCGCACCGGCGACGCATTCCGGGTAATGGGCACCGACTACCCGACGCCGGACGGCTCGGCGATTCGCGACTACGTGCACGTGAGCGACCTTGCCGACGCCCACCTGAAGGCAAGCGCCTATCTGTGCGGCGGCGGCCCGAGCGTCGCGCTGAACCTCGGCACCGGAAACGGGACGTCGGTGCTCGCCGCGTTGCGCGCGGTCGAGGCCGTGACGGGCCGCCGCGTGCCGACGGTACTGGCCGCGCGCCGCCCGGGCGATCCGCCCGCGCTGTACGCCGACGCGACGATGGCCGCGCGGGTGCTCGGCTGGCGGCCCCGCTTCACCGCGATCGAGCCGATGGTCGAACACGCTGCGGCGTGGTTTCAGAAGGAGCGGCAACGCGAATCCAGCAGGTAACGACGCAAGCGTCGTCACAAGCCACCCAGGGGAACAACCATGAATGTGCGGATCGCCATCGTCGGTACGGGCTACGTCGGCCTGGTCAGCGGCGCATGCCTTGCCGAGCTCGGGCATGACGTCGTCTGCATCGACAACAATCGCGGCAAGATCGACGCGCTGAACGAAGGCCGCATGCCGATCTACGAACCGGGTCTCGACGCCGTCGTCGCCCGCAACGTCGAACGCGGCACGCTGCGCTTCAGCAGCGACCTCGCCGCCAGCGTGCGCGATCGCGATGCGGTGTTCATCGCGGTCGGCACGCCGACGCTGCCCGGCACCGACCACGCGGATTTGCAATACGTCGAGGCGGCCGCGCGGGAAATCGCGGCGAACCTGACCGGCTTCGCGGTGATCGTCACCAAGTCGACGGTGCCGGTCGGCACCAACCGGATCGTCGCGCAGATCGTCGACTGCTGCGCGCCGGACGGCGTCGACGCGGCGATCGCGTCGAATCCGGAATTCCTGCGCGAAGGCTCGGCGATCGACGATTTCATGCATCCCGATCGCATCGTGTTCGGCGCCGAGCATCCGCGTGCGATCGAGATCATGAAGGCGATCTACGCGCCGCTGGAAGCGGCCGGCCATCTCGTGCTCGCGACCGAGATCGAGACGGCCGAACTCGTCAAATACGCGGCGAATGCGTTTCTCGCGGTGAAGATCAGCTACATCAACGAGATCTCCGACCTGTGCGAAGCGGTCGGCGCCGACGTCGAGCTGGTCGCGAACGGGATGGGCCTCGACCGGCGCATCGGCGCGTCGTTCCTGAAGGCCGGGCCCGGCTGGGGCGGCTCGTGCTTCCCGAAGGACACGCGCGCGCTGAAGGCGACGGCCTCCCAGCATGCGGTGCCGCTGCGCATCGTCAGCGCGGCGATCGAATCGAACGCGCTGCGCAAGGAGCAGATCCTCCGGCGCATCGAGAACGCGTGCGGCGGCTCGATCAAGGGCAAGCGCATCGCGGTGCTCGGCCTCACCTTCAAAGGCCAGACCGACGACGTGCGCGAAAGCCCGAGCATCGACGTAATCCAGTTGCTCGTCGGCGCCGGCGCACATATCCGCGCGTACGATCCGGCGCGTCCGCACGAGGCGTCGCGGCTGCTGCCGCAGGTGTTCATGGAAGGCTCCGCGGTCGATGCGGTACGCAGCGCCGATGCCGTCGTCGTGATGACCGAATGGAAGGCGTTCGAGACGCTCGATCTCGCCGACCTCGCGGATCACATGGCCGACCCCGTGATGCTCGACATGCGCAACCTGTTCAGCGAACGGCTGGCCGCCGACAGCGGCTTTCGCCGCTACGAACGCGTGGGCCGCTCGTGCGGCGAGCGCTCGCCGGCAGACCCGGCCGCGGAACCCGCGAACGCGAGCGCGGACACCCGGCCGCAGCGCGGCCTGCTTCAGCACTGATGGTCCGACCTTGACGGGAGAGCACCATGAAGAAGCTGGTTGCGTCGCCTGCCGGTGCGCTTGCGCCGGATACCGCCGATACCACGGACACGCCGGACACCGAAGCAGGTCGCGCCGATGCGCGGCACGCGGCGGTTCCGTTCGTGGTCCCGCTGATGGACAGCGGGACCCGGATCGTGTTCCAGATCCTCGCGCTGGGCTGGTTCGTCGCGCTGGGCATCTTCTGGCGCTGGTGGCTGCGCGACGAGCACTATGTCGATGCGTTCCGCTTCGGCGTCAACTGCTTCGTGCTGTTCTGGACCACCTTCATTCCCGGCTATTTCATCTTCATCATCCGCTCGGCGGTCGTGCCGAACCCCGCGCTGCCCGTGCCGCGCGACTGGCGCGTCGCGATGGTCGTCACCAAGGCGCCGTCCGAGCCGTTCGACATCGTGCGCACGACGCTGCTCGCGATGCTCGACCAGACCTATCCGCACGACACGTGGCTCGCCGATGAAGACCCGTCGCCCGCCACGCTCGACTGGTGCCGCGAGCACGGCGTGTTCGTGTCGACGCGGCGCGGCATCGCCGCGTATCACCGGGCGAGCTGGCCGCGCCGGACCCGCTGCAAGGAAGGCAATCTCGCGTACTTCTACGACCGGGTCGGCTACGACAACTACGATTTCGTGTCGCAGCTCGACGCCGACCACGTGCCGACCCGCACCTATCTCGAGGAAATGCTCCGGCCGTTCGTCGATCCGGACGTCGGCTACGTGTCGGCCCCGAGCATCTGCGACAGCAATGCGGCCGGCAGCTGGAGCGCGCGCGGCCGCGTCAACGTCGAAGGGCCGCTGCACGGCACGATGCAGGCCGGCTACGCGGGCGGCCTCGCGCCGCTGTGCATCGGCTCGCACTATGCGGTGCGCTGCCGCGCGCTGCGCGAGATCGGCGGGCTCGGGCCCGAACTCGCCGAGGATCACTCGACCACGATGATCTTCAACGCGAAGGGCTGGCGCGGCATGCATGCGCTGAACGCGATCGCGAACGGCGAAGGACCGCGCACGTTCGGCGACCTCGCGACGCAGGAATTCCAGTGGTCCAAGAGCGTGATGATCATCATGCTGCGCTACACGCGCCGCTATTTCATGGGCCTGCCGCTGAAGCTGAAGGCGCAGTTCCTGTTCTGCCAGCTGTGGTATCCGCTGTGCGCGCTCGCGATGGCCGGCAGCGTCGTGATTCCGGTCGTCGCGTTGCTGACCGGCCGCGTGTGGGCGCACGTCGACTACCTCACGTACCTCACCTACGCGCTGCCGCTCACCGTGCTGATCCTGTGCGTCGTGACGTGGGCCACGCATTCGACGCAGTCGTGCCGGCCGCTGAATACCAAGCTGTTGTCGTGGGAGGGGCTCACGTTCGTGTTCGCGCGCTGGCCGTGGGTCGTGCTCGGCTGCGTGTCGGCGCTGCTCGACTGCGTGCGCGGCAGGGAATTTCCGTTCAAGGTCACGCCGAAGGGCGGCATGGTCGAGCAGGACGCGCCGCTGCGCGTCGTCGCGCCTTACCTGCTGATCTCGCTGTTCTGCAGCCTGCCGGTGGTCGCGATCGAGAATCCGCGCAACGCGGCCGGCTTCTATCTGTTCTCGACGCTGACGGGCATCCTGTATTTCGTGATCGCCGCCGTCATCGCCGTGCATCACGGCAAGGAGCAAGGACTCGACGCGTCGACGTTCACACAGATGTTCGTCAGCCGCCTGCCCGTGCGCAACGCGCTGTTCGTCTTCGCGCTGGCGATGCTGCTGACGGCCATCGGGCTGCGCGCACCGCACGGCTGGCAGGCGATGATGTGGCGCTCGGGCGTGCCGGTCGTCGCGATGGTCGAGCCCGCGGCGGGGGAGCCGGTGAAGCAGCCCGCGCTCGGCGCCTACGACCCCGACGACGCGCTCGCGGCCGCGCCGGGCATCGCATTCGATCATGTGTTCGTGTCGTGGAACGCGCCCGATATCGACGCGGAAATCGGCAACGCGTACCGGGCCGCGCAAGCCCGCAACCGCTCGCTGATGCTGACCGTCGAGCCGTGGGCGGCGGACGGCACGCGACCGGGCACGTTGCTCGCCGATATCGCGCACGGCCGCTACGACGCGCGGATCGCCGCGACCTGCTCGGCGCTCGCCGCGTTGAAGGGGCCGGTGTTCGTGCGATGGGGCCACGAGATGGAGACGGACACCGGACGCTATCCGTGGGCCGTCGGCGATGCCTCGGCTTACGTCGATGCGTACCGGCGCGTCGTCACCGCGTGCCGCACGATGACCGACCAGATCCGCTTCGTGTGGTCGCCGGCCGGCAACCGCAATCTCGGCGACTATTTCCCGGGGCGCGGCTATGTGGACGAAGTCGGCCTGTCGGTATTCGACTGCCCGCGCTGCGCGATCTGGCCGCCCGGCGGCCGGTTCTCGGCCGCGAGCATCCTGCGCACCAAATACGAACGGGTGGCCGACTACGGCTTGCCGGTGATGGTCGCGGAGCTCGGCGTCGACGGGTCGAATGCGCGCAAGCGTGCGGAACTCGACGAATTCCAGCGCTCGCTGTGGCGCTATCCGTTGTTGAAGGCGGTGGTCTACTTCAACGCGGTCGACACGCCCGGCGCGTGGCCCGCGCACTATGTGCCGGACTGGCGGATCGCGCCGGCGTACCTGCAGACGACGGTCGTCGCGAAATGACGATCGGCGAGCGGCCGGCCGTCAGTCGAGCAGTTCCTTCTTGCGCAGATGCACGACGTCGCGCATCGGCGGCGCGCCGAACAGCCGGCTGTATTCGCGGCTGAACTGCGACGCGCTTTCGTAGCCGACCACGGCCGCCACCGACCCGACGTCGCCGCCCTGCCGCAGCAACAGCCGCCGCGCCTCGTGCAGCCGCAGCTGCTTCTGGTACTGCAACGGGCTCAGCGTCGTCACGTGCTTGAAATGATGGTGCAGCGACGACACGCTCATGTTGACCGCCTGCGCGAGCGACTCGACGCGCATCGGCTCCGCGAAGTGATCGCGGATCCATTCGATCGCACGCGCGATCCGGTGCGTCTGGCTGCCCGCGATCGCCATGTGCCGCAGCCGCGTGCCCTGCCCGCTGATCATCAGCCGGTACAGCACTTCCTTTTCGATCAGCGGCGCGACGACCGCGATGTCGGCCGGCGTATCGAGCAGCCGCAGCAGCCGCAACGCCGCATCGAGCAGCGGCGGCGTCAGCTCCGCGAGCGCGATCCCCTCGCCCTCCGGGCCCGCGTCGGGCTCGGGCAGCCGCATCTCGGCCGCCAGCTCGACGATGCGCTGCGGGTCGAGCGTCAGCGACAGGCACAGGTACGGCGCATCCGGCGACGCACGCGTCACACGCGACAGGATCGGCAAGTCGATCGACGTAATCAGGCAATTGTGGGTGTCGTATTCGTAAGCCTGGCCGGCCACGATCACGCGCTTCGCGCCCTGCGCGGCGATCACCAGCGCGGCGCGCGATACGCCGCAGCCGAGATCGACCGGCCGCGTGTGCCGATGCAGCATCAGGCCCGGCACGGCGGTCGAGTGCGAGCCGTCCGCGGGCGCGAAACGGCCGATCAGCGACGCCAGTTCGCGCCGCCCGGATTCGCGCGACGCCACGATATCGGTCATGTCCATGACGCTTCCTCGAATGATTTCCCGTGTCGCGCGAGCATAGCGAAACGGCTCGCGGCGTGCGGGGAATTTGCAGGATTGTTCAATAAATTTGCAGGATTGGGTAGACGCAAAAAACGAAGCCTCGCGCACACTGCCGGCTAACCCGGCGCATGCCGGGTTTTCCCCACGGAGACAACAACATGCCTACCTCGTTTGTCCTGAACGGCAAGAACGTCACGCTCGACGCCGATCCGTCGATGCCCGTCCTCTGGGCGATTCGCGAACACGCGGGACTGACCGGCACGAAATTCGGCTGCGGCATGGCGCAGTGCGGCGCGTGCACGGTGCATCTCGAAGGCCAGGCCGTCCGCTCGTGCGTGCTGCCGCTCGCCGGCATCGCGGGCAAGCACGTCACGACGATCGAAGGCCTGCAGAGCAAGCCCGCGCAGGCCGTGCAGGCCGCGTGGGTCAAGCTGCAGGTGCCGCAATGCGGCTATTGCCAGTCCGGCCAGATCATGTCGGCCACCACCTTGCTCGAACAGAACCCGAAGCCGACCGACGCGGACATCGACGCCGCGATGAACGGCAACCTCTGCCGCTGTGCGACCTACGCCCGCATCCGGGCCGCGATCCACGACGCGGCCGCGACGCTGGGAGCCTGACCATGACGATCGAACTCGACAACCCCGGTTCGGTGCGCCCGTCGCGCCGCACGTTCCTGAAGGCCGCGGGGGCCGCTGCCGCCGTCAGCCTGACCATCGGCTTCGACTGGGCCGGCCTCGGCCGCCGTGCGCTCGCCGCCACCGCGCCGGCCGGCGATTTCGCGCCGAACGCCTTCCTGCGCATCACGCCCGACGGCGCCGTCACGGTCATCGCGAAGCACGTGGAAATGGGCCAGGGCGCCTATACGGGCATCGCGACGATCGTCGCCGAGGAGCTCGACGCCGACTGGTCGAGCGTGCGCGTCGAAAGCGCGCCGGCCGATGCGAAGCGCTATGCGAACCTCGCGTTCGGCACGATGCAGGGCACGGGCGGCAGCTCGGCCATGGCGAACTCGTGGCAGCAACTGCGCGAGGCCGGCGGCAAGGCGCGCGCGATGCTCGTGTCGGCCGCGGCAGCCCGCTGGAAGGTGCCGGCCGGCGAACTGACCACCGCCAACGGCGTCGTCTCGCACGCGAAGAGCGGCAAGACGGCCGCGTACGGCACGCTCGTCGCCGATGCGTCGAAGCTGCCCGTGCCCGACAAGGTCACGCTGAAGCAGCCGGCCGATTTCAAGCTGATCGGGCACCGGATTCCGCGTGTCGACGGGTCGTCGAAATCGAACGGCACCGCGCATTTCACGCTGGACACGACGTTCCCCGGCATGCGCGTCGCGCTGCTGCAGCGGCCGCCGCGCTTCGGCGCGACGGTGAAATCGTTCGACGCGACCGCAGCGAAGGCCGTGCCGGGCGTCGTCTCGGTCGTGCAGGTGCCGGGCGGCGTCGCGGTCGTCGCGACGGGCTTCTGGGCCGCGAAACAGGGCCGCGACGCGCTGAAGGTCGAATGGGACGAAACGAAGGCGGAAAAGCGCGGCTCGGACGAGCTCATGCGCGAATACCGGCAGCTCGCCGAGAAGCCGGGCGCATCCGCGCGCAAGGACGGCGATGCCGATGCGGCGATCGCCGGCGCGGCGCGCAAGATCAGCGCGACGTATGAATTCCCGTATCTCGCGCATGCGCCGATGGAGCCGCTCGACGCGGTCGTCAAGCTGACGCCGACCAGCTGCGAGATCTGGGCCGGCGACCAGTTCCAGACGGTCGACCAGGGCAACGCGGCCAAAACGGCCGGGCTGAAGCCGGAACAGGTGAAGATCCATACGCTGTATGCGGGCGGCAGCTTCGGCCGGCGTGCGAACGCGTGGTCGGATTACGTGGTCGAGGCCGTGTCGATCGCGAAGGCGCTCGGCGCGGACGGCAAGCCCGTCAAGCTGCAATGGACCCGCGAGGACGACATCCAGGGCGGCTTCTACCGGCCGATGTACTTCCACAAGCTCGACGCGGGCCTGACCGCGGACGGCAAACTGGTGGGCTGGCGCCACCGGATCGTCGGCCAGTCGATCCTCGCCGGCACGCCGTTCGAGGCGTTCATGGTCAAGAACGGCATCGACGCGACGTCGGTCGAGGGCGCGGCGAACCTGCCTTACGCGGTGCCGAACGTGTCGGTCGAGCTCACCACCACCCGGGTCGGCCTGCCCGTGCTGTGGTGGCGCGTGGTCGGCAGCTCGCATACGGCCTACGCGGTCGAGGCGTTCATCGACGAAGCCGCGCACGCGGCCGGCAAGGACCCGTACGCGTTCCGCCGCGACCTGCTCGCGAAGGAGCCGCGCATGCGCGCGGTGCTGGAGCTGGCCGCGCAGAAGGCCGGCTGGGATCCGGCCAAGCCGCTGCCGAAGGGCCGCGGGCGCGGGATCGCGGTGGCCGAGGCGTTCAAGAGCTATGTCGCGCAGGTGGCCGAGGTCTCGGTCGACGCGGACGGCAAGGTGAAGGTCGAGCGCGTGGTGTGCGCGGTCGACTGCGGGATCGCGATCAATCCCGACATCGTCGCCGCGCAGATGGAGGGCGGCATCGGTTTCGGCCTCGGTGCGGCGATGCACAGCGCGATCACGCTGAAGGACGGCCAGGTCGAGCAGCGCAACTTCGACGGCTACCACGTGCTGCGGATGGCCGAGATGCCGAAGGTCGAGGTGCATATCGTGCCGTCGGCCGAGGCGCCGACCGGGGTCGGCGAGCCGGGCGTCGCGCCGGTCGGGCCGGCCGTGGCGAACGCGATCTTCGCGGCGACGGGCAAGCGGCACTACGTGCTGCCGTTCGATTCGGCGGATAGCGCGAAGGCTTGATGTGACGGGACGCCGGCTGCGGGGTGAGGGGTGCCCTGTGACCGGCGTTTTTTCGGCTGCCCATGTAGGGTTCGATGTCGGCAAAAATCTTCGCCAACCATTTGATTCAAAAAGAAAACCCGGCAAGCCCGGCAGGGTTCGACGTAGGGTTCGTTATCCATCCGAAGCCTTATCCGGCCGCCCCCGAAATCCGTACCTCCCCCACGTTACGTCAGACGTAACGCCCGTAACGTCCCCGCCCGATGCTACGTAACAATCCTTCACCATTGCTCCAGCCCTGTCATCACGCGCCCGGCGTTGCGCGTTAAAAATTCTTTTTAAATTCAAGGCTGCTC
>NZ_JACCQC010000055.1:0-18111 GCF_015712225.1 Burkholderia sp. 9775_39
TGTCGAGCGGCTTGAGCACGACGAACAGCAACGTGACTTCGCTGTCGGGCGTGGTGTCGACCAACACGAGCAATATCGCGTCGCTGTCGACGGGTGTGAGCTCGCTGTCGTCGGGTCTGAGCACGACAAACAGCAACGTGGCGTCGCTGTCCTCGTCGACTTCGAGCGGCCTGAGCACGGCCAACAGCAACATTGGTTCGCTGTCGAGCGGCTTGAGCACGACGAACAGCAACGTGGCATCGCTGTCCTCGTCGACTTCGAGCGGCCTGAGCACGGCCAACAGCAACATTGGCTCGCTGTCGAGCGGCTTGAGCACGACGAACAGCAACGTGACTTCGCTGTCGGGCGTGGTGTCGACCAACACGAGCAATATCGCGTCGCTGTCGACGGGTGTGAGCTCGCTGTCGTCGGGTCTGAGCACGACAAACAGCAACGTGGCGTCGCTGTCCTCGTCGACTTCGAGCGGCCTGAGCACGGCCAACAGCAACATTGGTTCGCTGTCGAGCGGCTTGAGCACGACGAACAGCAACGTGGCATCGCTGTCCTCGTCGACTTCGAGCGGCCTGAGCACGGCCAACAGCAACATTGGCTCGCTGTCGAGCGGCTTGAGCACGACAAACAGCAATGTGACTTCGCTGTCGGGCGTGGTCTCGACCAACACGAGCAACATCGCGTCGCTGTCAACGGGTGCAAGCTCGCTGTCGATCGGCCTGAGCACAACCAACAGCAACGTGGCATCGCTGTCCTCGTCGACCTCGACTGGCATCGGTTCGTTGTCGTCAGGCCTGAGTTCCACCAACAGCAACGTGGCGTCGCTCTCGAGCGTGATCTCGACCAGTACCAGCGGCATCGCATCGCTGTCGGGCCTGGTGTCGACCAACACGAGCAGCATCGGCTCGCTGTCGACAGGCTTCACCTCGCTGTCCTCGGGCTTGAGCAGCACAACAAGCGCGGTGACATCGCTGTCGACGACGGTCAGCGGCATGTCGGGCAGCATCTCGACGAACACGAGCAGCATTGCCTCGCTGTCGAGTGGCCTGACGTCGACGATCAGCAGTGTGAGCTCGCTGTCCGGCACGGTCTCGCTTGGCTTCTCATCGGTGTCCTCGGGCCTGTCGAGCGTGACGAGCTCGGTGGTGTCGCTGTCGACCAACATGAGCGGAGCGGTTTCGACGGCGGTCTCGACCGGCCTGAACAACCTGGCGAACTCGGTCGGTTCGTTGGCCTCGCAGGCCAATGCGGCGTCGAACCAGGGCGCGACGGCCGGCGTGGCAGTGATCGGCGGAGGGACGAACGGTCAGGTGCTGACGCAAGGTGCAACGTTCGACAACACGTCGACCGGGACGGTCACCGTGGCCGGCATGACGATCGCAAACGGTCTGGACACGACGGCCACGGGTCTGGGCGCGATGGCGGGTACGAAGAGTACCGCGGCCAACGGCGCCACGGCCTACGGTGCGTACGCACAGGCACAGAGCGATAACACGACGGCAGTGGGCTTCCGCTCGATTGCGAACAACGCAGGCTCGATCGCAATCGGCTACCAGGCCCAGGCAATTGCCGATCCGACGACGGCAGTGGGTTCGAACTCGCTGGCTTCGGGCAACAACGCATCGGTGTTCGGCGCGAGTGCGACGGCCACGCAGACGAACTCGCTTGCACTGGGGGCGTATGCGACGGCGGCGGCGGCCAACTCGGTGGCGTTGGGTAATGGCTCGATTGCCACGGAGGCGAACACGGTGTCGGTGGGTTCGGCGGGTAGCGAACGTCGGATTACCAACGTTGCCCCGGGTATTAACCCGACGGATGCCGTGAACGTATCGCAACTGGGTTCGGTGCAGTCGTCCGTGAACCAGACGGCGCGAAAGGCCTATGCCGGTATTGCGGGCGCTACAGCGCTCACGATGATTCCTGATGTTGATCCGGGGTCGGTATTCGCGATGGGCATCGGCACGGCGGGTTACCAGGGCTATCAGGCCATGGCGATCGGCTTCAGTGCGCGGATGGCGAAGAACATCAAGATCAAGGGCGGGGTTGGCGTGTCGGCTGCTGGCTCAACCTACGGTGTTGGTGTGTCGTACCAGTGGTGATGAGGCGGTAGGGCTGGCCGGGTGCCGCTTGGCACTCGGCCAGCAAGGGGCTTGCCTGTCATCAGTAAGGGCGAGCAGGCCCCCAACTGCCCAAGAAAGGGCGGAATGACTAAGACGCGACACTGGCCGGCGAGGCGAGTGAGGGAACGGACCACGAGAAAGGGACGAGGACATGAGAGTAGGCATATCGGTATTGACGCATGAGGGGCAAAGCGTATGGGAGAACGGGCTGGGGCAGAACGTACTGTTCCTGGCGCAGTTGCTGGAGCGGCTGCCGTTCGTCAAGGAAGTGTTGTTGCTGGACTGCGGAGATCAGGAAAGCTATCCGGAAGAGATGCGGGTGGCACAGCGTTTCAGATTGGTGAAGCCGCGTGATGCGACGGAGATGGTCGATGTCGTGATCGAGATGGCCGGGGGGCTGAGCGTCGAGTGGCTGGATTACGTGCGAGCACGAGGGGTGAAAGTGGTATTTCACTGCTGCGGTCAGCCGTACGTTGGGTTGGTGGAGCCGGTGGTGTTTTCTCGAGGAGGGTATTCGGCTCGCGCGAACCGGTGTGACGAGATCTGGGTTTTGTCGAAGGATCGTGGGCTGAGCAGCATGATGGCGGCGCTGCATCGGTGTCCGGTCTATGTTGCCCCATTTATCTGGAAGCCCGACTTCATTGAAGGCAGGCGAGCCGTGCTGGAGGCCAGCGGGATTGAATTCGGCTATCGAAAGCCGGAGGAAGGGGCGATTCGGCAGCCGTTGTCGGTGGCGATCTTCGAGCCGAATATCTCGGTCGTGAAGTGCTGTGCGATTCCGATGCTGATTTGCGAGCAGGTGTACCGGGCGGACCCTGACGCAATCACGGCGATGCACGTGCTCAACAGCCAGCATATGGCCGAGCATCCGACCTTCAATTATCTGGCGAACTCGCTGGATATTACCAAGGCAGGCCGAGCGTGCTTCCCGGGGCGCCACGATTTTCCCGGGTATATGGGCCAGAACGCGAATGCGGTGGTGAGCCACCAGTGGAATAACGAACAGAACATCGTGTACCTGGACGCGTTGTATGGAGGGTATCCGTTGATCCACAACTCGGCGTGGCTTGGGACGGACGCAGGTTATTTTTACCCGGAATTTGATGCGTCTGCAGGCGCAGATCGTCTGCTGTGGGCCGCATATCACCACCATGAAAACCTCGACGCCTACCGTCAGCAGGCGCATCGATTTATCGAGCGACTGGCGCCGGATGCACAAGCCAACCTCGAAGTGTATGCGCAGTTGCTGCTGCGCTTGACGAGCCGAACCCAGGAGCGTGTGGCATGACTCAACGACGACTGAAGGTGGGCGTCACCCTGTTTGTGCGCCAAGGACAGCAGTCGCTGTGGGAAAACGGGATTTTCCAGAACTGCTTCTTTCTGATCAACTTGCTGAAGTGCTCGCCCGCGATTGAGGCGGCTTACCTGGTCAACGGTGGCGAAGGCGACCCTCGTGAAGCGGGCGACTTTCTGTCGCTTGCGCCGGCGCCTGTGATCGATCTGGACACGGCGATGCGCGAACTCGATGTGGTGATCGAGTTGAGCGCACAGCTCAATCCGGATTGGGGGCGTGCGTTTCGTTCGCGCGGGGGGCGAATTGTGGGCATGCGCGTGGCAAACGACTATGCCATTGACATCGAGCGCATGATGTTCAGCAAGCCGCACGGAATGCTGGCCTCCGGCGTGCCTTACGACGTGATCTGGACGTTGCCGGCATTTGCCCGCACCTGTTCGAGCTACTACGAGATCGTTCAACGCGGGCGCGTGAAGGTCATGCAGCACCTGTGGAGCCCGGCGATCCTCGAGCGCACGATTCAGTCGATGCCGGGGCAGAAGCCGTTCGGATATGAGCCGGGCAAACAGGCCTGGCGCCTGGCGGTCCTCGAGCCGAACCTGTGCATGGTCAAGACCAGTTTTATCCCGATGCTGGTGGCAGATGTCGCGCATCGCCAGGATCCGGGCATGATCCGCAACCTGATGGTCTTCAATACGTCGAATTTTACGTCAAACCAAGAATTCGTCTCGTTCTGTCACAACCTGAATCTGGTGAAACACGGGCTGGCGACTTTCGAGGGCCGCTATCCGGTGTATCAGATCATGACCGAACACGCCGACGCGATTGTGTCCCATCACTGGGAGAACGGACAAAACTACGTCTATTACGAAGCGCTCTATGGCGGCTATCCGCTGATTCACAACTCTGACTTGATCGGCTCGTGTGGCTATCGGTATCACGATTTCGACTGCCACGACGGAGCGATCGCGTTGAGACGGGCGTTCGCGGAGCACGATTTGCGGCTGGACGAGTATCGACGTGATGCAAAGGCACTGCTGCGCAAGCTGGATCCTGAGTCGGAAGAGAACGTAGCGGCGTATACGGCGGCGCTGCTGGAGCTCAATCCATGCCGAACGGAGTATGCGTGAAGCGCACGACTATGGGTGGCACGATGCGCTCCTTCGGGCTGGTGTTTGCACTGCTAACGGTGGCGGCACGCGCGCAGCTGGTACCGCCACCGCCGGCACAAACGCCGAATCTGCTTGCGCAGGCGGCGCAGCAGTTGAACATCCGGCGCTGCGGATCGGCGATTTCGCAAGTTGCAGCGCGAGCGGTAGCTGGCACGCGCAAGCACGACATTCTGGTCGACTGGGATCGCGCGAATCCGGATGGAGGGGCTTTTTTTTCGGTGATGGGACTGGAATATGACAGTGTGTCCGCGCTGCTATCCCTGACCACCGTGCCGAGTGCAGGCAACCGGTGTGCATTGCTGGTGGAGCGAATTTCGAGTGCTCCGACCGCATGCAAGGACGTTGTACATAGCGAACTGAGCGGCTACAAGGCCACGCAATTGGTGCGGTCTGTCACGGTATATACGTCGGCGGCGCATGGAAGAGAGACCGTTACGTTGGTGGACACGCCTCCGTCATGCCTGATCTTCAGGCGTCAGGTCGACTATAACTGGCCTGCCGCGGCAGTCGGACAGTAGGGACTGAATCCGTCACCGAGAACGCGGTACTCGTTAAAAATTATCTAAAACGGGATGAGATAATCGTGGAAGAAATTCAGCAATCCAAAAAGAAATTGAACGGATCACGTTCAAAGAAGCGCGTTGAGCGCGGTCTGCATATCGGTATCACGATCGGGCTGCGCGAAGCGGGCGAGAGCATGTGGATAAACGGCATCAAGCAGAACGCGATCTATCTGGCCAAAATGTTCGCGCACTCGCCGCGTGCACATCGCGTGACCTTGGTAAATACAACGGATGTCAGCCTGGACGGCGCGTTGCCGTGGGATCGCGCGACGTTTCCAACCGAGTCGTTCGAGACGGTAAAGGACTCACTGGACGTGCTCATTGAGTTGGGTGGGCAGATCAGCGGCGACCAGACCGACTATTTGAAGCGCCGCGGTGCCCGTCTCGTGAGCTATTGCTGTGGCCCCGAGTATGTGCAGAACATGGAGTCGATGCTGTTCAGTCGAGGTGACGTCGGTCCGCTGTTCATCAACCCGCGGTATGACGAGGTGTGGGTCATCCCGCAGATTGTGGAGAGCAGCTGGCATTTTTTTGGGGCGCTGCGGCGGCGTCCGATGAGGGCAGTACCGTTCGTTTGGGATCCAATGTGTCTGGAGGCACGTTCGGCACATTTGCCCCATGCGGGGGAGTATCGCCCGCGTCACCAGCCTAAGCGGCTCGCCGTCATGGAGCCGAATATGGATGTGTTCAAGTTCTGCATGTATCCGATGCTGATTGCTGACAGTGCGTATCGCAAAGTTGGAGATGCGATCGATCGCCTGTACGTCACCAATTCAGACCATTTGGCCACACGTAGCCCGATGTTCATCAGCCTGGCGCAGACCCTGGATCTAGTGCGAGACAGCCGGGCGGCCTTTGCGGGTCGCTTTGACACCCCCGCGTTTCTGTCGGAGCACGCCGACATCGTGATTTCCCATCAGTGGGGACTGGCGCTCAACTACTTTTATTTCGACGTGTGCTGGCAGGGATTTGCTCTGGTTCACAACGCACATCTTTGCCGGGATTTGGGCTATTTCTACCCCGAAAACGATGTCGAGGCGGGTGCGACTCAGCTTGTTCGAGCGGTCGAACAATGCGATGTCGAGTGGGAAGCGTACCGCCGTCTGCAACGTGAAAATATCGATCGATTTTTGTCGACCAACACGAAGCTCATTGCGTCTTACGACGAATTGCTGGACCAATTGATGGCAACGCCGGCTGCGGCGTAACGAAGCATCAGGTGAAATTCTGGAAAGCGGGGATGAGATCAAAATGAATGTGTTCGAAATTTGTAGGGCGCACTGCTCGGTAGATAAGCGGCGCCTGCGTTGCGTGGGATGGGCGGCGGTCCTGCTGGCAAGTGTGGTCGGCTCGGCATTCGCTCAGCAGACGCCGAATTCTCGGGGCGAGGCTGCTCCAGGGGCGGCCGATGTAGCGAAGGTCAATGGTGTGGCGATCACCCAGGGCCAGATCGACGAGGTCATCAGGAGCATCCCGCAAGCCGATACACCGGCACTTCGAGAGTCGATCAAGACGCAGCTCATCAATCGCGAGCTTTTGCGCCAAGCGGCACAGAAGGCGGGCATCGAACCGAGCTCGGAGGCCGCACACATTGTTCAGGTCGCACAGGAAAACGCGCTGATTTCCGATTACTTGGCTCGGGAGGTTCCTGCTCCTGTTGTGACAGACGGTGCGGTGCGTGCTCGCTACGAAGAACGCTTCAAAGACTGGGGGCCAACAGACTATCGTGTGCGAATTATTTCGGTGGCAACCGCAGAGCAAGCCAAAGCTGTATTGAAACATCTTCGGGAGGGCCGCCCGTTCGATCTGGTGGCCACCCAATACAGCCTGGCGCCGAATGCGGCTCAAGGGGGACTGTGGCCGTGGACAAACTTGCCTGAGCCGCTTGAAAAGGGCGCCACCCGCGGCATGCCATGGTCGATTGCAAGCATGCTGCCACGAATGAGGATTGGGCAAGTATCAGCGCCTATTGTGGTCGACAAGAATCTTATTGTTGTGCGGCTAGAAGATAAACGAGAGAGTAACCGACCACCTTTCGCACAGCTCGAGCAAAGTATTCGTCAGGAAATGGCCAACGAATCTCGACAGCGCGGCGAGAAGGAACTGCTGGATGGTTTGCGCCAGCAAGCCAAAATTGACTAAGCAGGGGCACACCATGTTAGATCGTCACCCGATAGACCACTTCATGTCGAGCTTGATTGTCAGTACCGCGGTAGGCGGTTTGAGCTTGATGGTGGTGATGATGGTGGATAGTCGGTTTGGAATCCTGAAGGATGATGGACTTGGTGTGCGATGCATCATTGCTGCGATCACGGGTTGGCTCGTGACATGTCTGCGACTGCTGCTGTTGCGGACGGTATGGCGCCATCGGGAGCGAGTCTTGTTCGTGCAGAGCGACTTGAGTAGCGCAGTCTGGGGACGCCTGACGGGCGTCACGATAGGTGTTGCGCTAAGCGCTGCCTTAGTCGCGCAGTGGTACTAGTGCCATGAGAAATAGGTAACTTGGATGAGCAACATCGAGTTCGATTACGCGCAAGCGGATAGTCTGGTCCAACAGAGGCAATATGATGCGGCGCGAAAACTCTACATTCAAATCAGCGAGAAAAAGCCGTTTGATTTCGACGCCGCGCTGCAAGAGTTGCGTTGCTCAATGCATGTATGTGACTGGCGTCGGTACGATCATTTGCAACGGCTGATACAGGGTACGGTACGCTACATGAATGGGTGGGCTTGCGGAAGCACGCTCCTTGCGTCACCGTATTTCAATGCTGCGGATCTGCGTCTGTCGGCAGATCGCTATGCAGCAATGTGGCTTGGCAGGCGGCAGTCCGATGTGCCGGCAACGGCCCCCCGCTTGTCGGAGGGTAGAAGGACTATTCGCGTTGGCTTTCTCGGGAGGCAGTTCGACCAGAGGCCGCTTGCCGATTTTGCGACGAGCGTAGTGAGACGGCAACATGATGGAAGCGCGTTTGAATACATTATTTATGACATGGCCCCCGACTCTGCCATTCGTCAGGGAACGGAGAAACTGTTCGGGGCGTTCAATCGTTATGTCCCTGTCTCAGGCCTAGGGTGCGAAGAACTGGCTACTCGGCTGCGCAAGGACGGGCTGGATGTACTGGTTTTCATGCAAGGTCCGACCGATCCTCTGGTGGGCGTGCTGGCGCATAAACCGGCGCCTTGTGTGCTGGGTTTTCCGATCTATCCAGCCCCGCTGGGCGCTTTGGTCGATGGTCTGATCGTTGATCATGTGATCGTTCCGCCAGGACGAGAGGCAGATTATTCTGAAAAAATCTGGCGCGTGCCAGGGTGCTATCGTACCAAGCAATGGAAGCCTGTCACGTACAGGCGCGCGAGACGGGTTGATCATGGTTTGCCCGTGGCTGCATGTGTTCTGGCGTATTTTGGACCATCTCATAAGATCACGCCCGATCTGTTCGATCGCTGGTGTGCTGTCTTACGACGATTTCCGGGCTGTGTCCTTTGGCTGCTAGCTCGAGATCAAACTGTCACCCTCAACTTATCCAGAGAAGCGGCAATAAGGGGAGTGGGGCGGGAGCGCTTGATTTTCGCGACGCAGCTAAACGAGATAAACCATCGTCAGCGATGGTCGTGTGCAGATATTGCTTTGGATACCTATCCATATAATTCATTCTCAAATGTACATGACGCATTAAGCTCTGGTGTTGCTGTAGTCACGTGGGCCGGCGAGACGATGGCATCGCGTATTGGTGCATCTTTACTGAAGTCTGCCAATCTGGTTTCTGGTGTCGCAACCAGTGGAGACATGTATGAGTCGTGCCTGGAAGGGCTGATTTCAAATCCGACCGAGCGGCTGCGTATTCGAGCGCATCTCATAGGCGAACAGGGCGTGCTACGCAATGGCGAGGATGACACAAGAACGTCGCTTGAGGCGATCTGGACGCAAGTGTGTCAGAAGCGGGCTGCAGAGAATGGAAATAGAGAGAGACGATCATGATTCTGGTTATTAACCACGATCCGCAAGAAACCGAAGCGATCGTCCAGGCAGTCAATGCAGCCGGGCATGAGGCGACGGTGGTGAGCGACGGGCAGGCTTGGCTCACTGCACCCGAACATATAGAGGCGCACCTCATTGTTATTGGTCAACCGATTGATCGGTCTGCACTAGAGATGCTGAGCTGGGTGCGGGATCGGACAGTGGCCCACTTGCCGATTATGTATGTCACAAATGAAGCAAGGCGTGCGGAAATGGCCGTGGCGCTAAGAGCGGGTGCGGATGATGCGATTGTGATGCCATCCGACTCAGATGAGTTGGTTGCTCGATTAGAAGTGCTGCTCAGGCATGCATATCCCGCTCGTCGTAGTACGAGTATGAAAATCGAGGCGGGAATGTATCGAATCGATGTGCCAAATCGCTGGGTGTGGCTCAATAACACGCGAATTTCGTTGACTCCGCGCGAATTCGATCTGGCGGTCATGTTTTTTTCATACGTGGATCAATTGCTGACGCGTGAGGTACTTTTAGGACGTATCTGGGGGGGCGATCGTAGCGAGTTTACGTCGCACAGCCTGAGCAGTCACGTTTATAGATTGAAGCGCAAGATGCAAATTGAACCACGGCACGGATTCTATCTGAAGACTTACTATTCGGTCGGCTATCGACTGGAGACGGTTGTCTCATCAGATGCACGCGAGAGACATGTCGCGGCACCGATGACCGATCGGACCGTATCCTCCGGCCACTTCGACCACCAGGATGAGGTGTGGTCAAGTGGATCGCCAAGGCGAATGAAGGGGGACTAGGGCTGCGCTTCTGGAAGCATAAGTGAAACCTGAAAAGTAATATGTGAATCTAAAATAATTAAGCTTCAAAATATAAAGATACGGATAAAAGATCGGAATCATCTTGGTTGGCAGATTTGCCAACAATTAGACATGGGGTGATTCAATGAAAAAATGTATTGACTGGAAAGCGAAGAAAAATGAGGGAAAGCAAGGGGGTGCTCGAGTAGGTGCGAGGCGCCTTGCATCGCCTCGCCTGAGAGCAACCTATCTGGGAGTTGCAGCATACCTTGCCTTATTCGTACCTTATGCTCACGCTGGGAAGATCGTCAACTGCTCAGGCAGCACAGGTAACACCTATGCCAGTGATACGGTTTTAGGGAACGGGAGTTTTGGACCTCCTGTAGTAAGTTATTCAAATTGTAATAGTGGTGTGTATTTGAGTGATGAGTCTTCGACGGGTGCGGCTGTTTTTGTTGGGGATGTAGGCGGGATTAATGCGAATCAGATTGGATTGTCTGCCTCAGGTGGGGTATTGGTAAATGGCAACATCGATATGCTATCGCATACGATTACAGGCTTGACGCCCGGCACTCTGAGCAGTACCAGTACGGATGCCGTGAACGGGGCGCAGCTGTTTACGTTATCGACGTCAGTGTCAACGGCGACGAGCTCATTGTCGACCGGCATCAGCTCGCTTTCGTCATCAGCATCGACGGCCACGAGCTCGCTCTCGACAGGTATCAGCTCGCTGTCGACGTCAACATCCACGGCGGTGAGTTCGCTCTCGACTGGCGTCAGCTCGTTGTCGACGTCGACGTCCACGGCGGTGAGTTCGCTCTCGACCGGCATCAGCTCGTTGTCGACGTCGACGTCCACGGCAGTGAGTTCGCTCTCGACTGGTGTCAGCTCGTTGTCGACGTCGACGTCCACGGCGGTGAGTTCGCTCTCGACCGGCATCAGCTCGTTGTCGATGTCGACGTCCACGGCAGTGAGTTCACTCTCGACCGGCGTCAGCTCGTTGTCGACGTCGACGTCCACGGCAGTGAGTTCACTCTCGACCGGCGTCAGCTCGCTGTCGACATCGACATCCACGGCAGTGAGTTCGCTTTCGACCGGCGTTAGCTCATTGTCGACGTCAACCTCCACTTCAGTAAGCTCGCTCTCAACCGGCATTCGATCACTCTCTGCGTCGACTTCAAGTGGTCTGAGTACGGCGTTCAGTGGGATCGTGTCCCTGTCCACCGGCGTCAGTACGGTCAGTTCGCGAGTCGATTCGCTCTCAACCACACTCTCGCCGCTCGTTCGCCAGTCTGGAGCAGTGAATGCCCAGAACGGAACGGTATTGGGCACGGCGATCGGAGGTGGCGCAAATGGCTTTGTGCAAACGCAGGGAGCGACCAGAGATGCGACGACCGTCAGCGGAATTGATGCCACGGGCTGCACAGTGGCAAACGGTGTGGACACGACTGCGACCGGACTGTGTGCGAGTGCCGGCTCGGTGGCGGGAGTCAATGGAGCCCAGTCCAGCACAGTAGCAAATGGTGCGACCGCGTATGGTGCGTATGCTCAGGCTCAACAGGAGAATGCGACGGCCGTGGGATTTCGAGCTGTGGCCGCGTACAGCCAGTCATTCGCATCGGGCTACCAGGCGCAGGCGCTGGCTAGTTTCACAACGGCCGTGGGGGCCAATGCGCTTGCGTCCAGCACGAACGCTGTTGCGGTGGGGGCTGGCGCGTCAGCGACAGCGGCCAACTCAGTTGCCTTGGGTGCAAACTCGGTGGCCACCGATCCTAATACGGTGTCAGTGGGTTCGGCAGACAACCTGCGTCGAATCGTCAATGTCGCGGCCGGCGTTGCACCGACGGACGCGGTCAACGTCAGTCAGCTCGATGCCGTGCGTAGTTCTGTTTCGTCCTTGCAACGTGGGGCATACGGGGGGGTTGCTTCGGCGATGGCCATGCCGAGCTTGGTGCCCAGTGAGCCGGGTCGATCGATTTTGGCCGCGGGCGCGGCCACGTACGGCGGATATAGCGCCGTGGCCGCGGGCTTGACCTACAGAACAGGCAATGGCCACTGGTTGTTCAATTTGGCGGGGTCGGTAACGGGTGGTGGGATGGTGGGTGGACGGGTCCAGGCCGGGTATGAATTTTAGGCCTCGTATGTTTGCCGTCCAACCTGGGATGATGCGCTCGCGCGTGTGCGTGCGTAGCGCATCAGTCATGTCATGAGCGAGCGCAACGTGAAGAACGAGCGGATCGTGATGGGTCCGCCGATCAATCTTTATCGGCAACTCCCACCGTCAGCCGCTAGAGTTCATGTTCCTGAATCGGGAGCGGCGCGGGCCGACAGCGCTGCTGCACCGCCGGCCGAATCGAAATCCGAGCGTGTCGAGAAGGCGTCTGCGCTACCCGTCAGACGGATCAGGCGCATTCGGTATCCGCTTGGTTGGGTGCTTGGAGGGGTGATCGCAACCGGCGCCTCAATTGGCTGGTGGCTGCGTCCGCACGTTGTGCCGCCGACACACAACCTCCCGAGTGCCGCAAGTATTCAGGCGCATGCGCAGTCTGCTCAATCGCCTGTCGTACCAAGCTCGGCCGACCGTGCTACGACCGTATCACCCGACGTATCGGAGACCACACAGGCGAGCGTAAAGCCGCGGTATGTGGAGCGTGCGCCAGCTGAGTCACGGGAAATCAAGCAACCCGTGGTCAGGCGCTTGAGATCTTCGCCAACCCGTGCACTGCGTCAGTCGAGCCTGGAGGCAGCTCGCTTAAGGCCGCTTGGGCCAGCGCACCATCACGCTGACCGACTGGTGCAGAACACTCGTGCTCAAGATCATGGCAGTGCGCTGAGCGAGCGCGTAATGGCAAACACGCCCGAGGAGATCCCGATGCAGCCGGCACCAGTTCAACCGCAAGACTGGATGCGGTATCTGTCACATCGTCGAATCACCGACATCCCGGATCAGTTCACAAAATGAAGAACACGAATCGAGAGAGTAGCGTGCAATGAAATCAAGGTGGGTTGATCCAGTTCGAAGTGTACTGCTCAGCATCATGACGGTGGTGAGTCTTGCCGCTTATGGTCAGGTGGATGCGCCTGCCTCTGAAGAGGCAGCGCCGACATCGGACCAAGCTGCGCCGTCCGATGACGCGCGCGGGGAAGTGGGCACGCTGATCGGCTTGATTCAAGACAAGAAGGTCGATGAGCTTCGTACGGTCTACAACGCCGAGTACGGTGCCAGCGAGTTTTTTGATAGAGAGAACTTGGTCTACTTCGTTGCCTTGTTCCAGTTCAAGCGATTCTGGAAAGTGGTGCGTACCGATCGAGCCGGACTTGCCGACCAGCTGTTCAAACAGTTCGTCTCGCAGAGCGCGCAATTGGCGGAAGTCGAACGCAATCGCGTTTTAGCTCAGGCGTGGCGGGACCGATACGACAGGGAGGTTGCTTCAGCCAAGCGGCAAGTCGAGGCGATGCAGGCGGATCTGAGTATCGAGCGCGCACAAAGCGCGCAAGTGGATGCACGCCAGGCGCAGGTGCGCCAGGGTGTTCTTTCGCTGCAGTCCGAGCAGGCGCAGGCGCGAGAGCAACTGAGCAAGCTCAGGGCGCAGGAGCGCCGCCTGCAACAGGCATTACAAGGAGATTTGACGGGAACCAGCGTGGAAATGAACGTACGCAAGGCTGGGCGTGCGGATCGCAGAAAGCCCGTGGGGGAGAACGGGCATGAGTAATATTCTTGCTGGCCCCTCGATGCAGCCTCCTATCAGGTGCTCGAGTCTGCAATCATGGCCTTCGATCGGGACGCAGCAATGCTGCTAAGTGCCCATACCGACACATCGCCATCGACGCTCGAAATGTTGATGCGAGAAGCATTGTCGAAATACTATCGAAAGATTCTCTACTTGGCACGCACGCTGTATGGCCTTGACAAGCTCGATCACGTGCTTTCATCATCATATTCAAATATTCTGCTGTCCTATGGAGTTGCAAGCAGAATTCAGACAATGGAAAAACTCAAACGCGTCGAAGCGATGGGGGCGGAAATTCATGCGCAGTTGTTTCATAAAGACTGCATCGGCGTCATTGATTACGACCTATTAGCATCGTCTGCTTCGAGATCGGTTCAGTGCACGGTAACGTACGTTGCAACCGCGATCTTGTTCAGCGTAATGAGGCGCTATCAGCAACATATCGGGACGACGAAGAGGCAGCTTATGTGCATTCTTCAAGTGCCAGCATCAGCGCGTTGGCCGGCTGAATCCGACGAAATCACTCGGCGAGGGACGGGCCAGCAGTCGATGGGCTTGCTGCAGGATGTCGAACAAGCAGCAAAGAAGGCCATCGCGAGGCCGCTTTGGACACGACTTCGTCTGCGTCATCAGAGACTCAACTGTGTCGTGGCCGTGGCGTTGGGAATCGTTGTTGTATTCAGCGTGATGCGGGCGCAACAATGGATCAATTATTGACAGAGGAATCGTGCAAATTGCACGCCCCCGGTGAACCAGGATAGGGACGCTTCCCGTGTCTGATAAGCAAAATGACTCTTCTATGAATACGGTGCCTCATGCAGCAAGGATCGTCGTTGTCGCGATAGATGACAACGATCAGGCATGGTACGAAATGCTCATCCCGTTTGTATTGTCGATTCGGGCAGCCGGATATCGCGACCGCCTTGGTGTCATCGACTATGGACTATGTGCCGCCAAGCGGCGACTGCTTGAGGAACAGGAGATTTCCATCCATCCGAGTGCGCAGACAGGCCAACTCGCTTGTGACCGATTTGTCTCCGCTGCCAGAGTGATGGAGCAAGATCCTCGAATTGGCCAACTCGCGCTCTACGACGCAGATATATGGTTCACCGGTCAGCCGTTTGATTTGTTTGACCACGTGCAAGACAACGGGCGCGTACATGTCGCACCAGACCTGCACTATTGCGATTACGTGACCGGGCCGATCATCGGCTCCAATCGAGAGCGCCTGATTCAACAGTGCTCACACGAGGTCATTGAGCGCTATGGATTTCCATTGCAGGCCGGATTGATCGCTGGAAACCGCGCCGCGTGGATGGGGTTTTCTCACTTTGTTCGATCGTGTCTAAACAGGGTGGGACAGGACTTTCAGTCGATCTACGGTCTCGACACCACGATACTGCACCTCTGGGCTGCCGAACACGATGTGTGTCTGTTGGGGCAGGAACACAATTTTTTACCCAAGTGGGGATTGCGCGAACGTCAGGACTGGACAAGCGGCACAATCGTCTTCGAGCATCAGCAAAAAGCCGTTCGTGCCTTGCATATGACCGGCGACATTCGCTACATCAACCGTTGGCGCTACTTATCCCGCCACGCGGCAAGCGCGCTACAGAATGGCGGGGCGCTTAGCTTGACGCATCCGCACGAGGTAAAGTGGAACTCCTGTCCGTTAGCTGGCGAGGCCAGCGTGCTGCTTCGCCCGCTCGGACTGGAGATCGATGGGAGTACGACATTTGAGCCAGATCGATGGCCGTATGTCAGCAGCAGCGGTGGGCAGCAGGTTGTCTCGATTCACGCGTGCGGCAGCACACATGTGAAATTGCGCATCACCGATGCGGGCATGTCCTTAAAACTGCGGGCCACGCATCTTGCGGATGAGCCGTCGTGTCTCGAAGTCGAGATTTCGAGGAACGGCGAGGTGGTCTATACATCCGGCTTACCCGTTACCCTCCAGATCGGAACCGAGGTCGGCGACACAATCGGTCTACGCTCGCGCTGCCTGCCGGGGCAGGTAGCCCATGCTCGATGGCAAGTGTCGGTGTCAGGCCGGCGCACAACAGCATTGCCCCACGATGATTCCGACAAACAGACATGATCATTCTTAGCCACTTTCGACAAGACGCTCCAGCCAGTTTGGCCAATCATCGTCGTTATGCCAATCGATTCGGCTACGCGCATCGATATGTCGATGCCTCGCTGATGTCGCCGCTACATGCATTTCGCGTGTTGCATCGCTATGAGGTGTTGCTGCATATCTTGCGCGAGGCGCCTGACGGAGAAATCGTGCTCCTGTTAAGCGAGGATGCCGTCATCCTGGGTCAAGACGTGCGCGCGGAAGTGTTCATGCAGGAGCGCGATATCTTGCTCGTGCAAACGGCCGCTCATGGATTGCCACAGGTCGATGTGCAGTTTTGGCGCAATACTCACGCGGTACGACAAGCGGTGTTGCATATCGTCAAACGATGCAGGGCGGGTGGGGAACGACCGCCACCCGCAGAAGCTGAACTCTTCACCGGTCTGGATATCCACCACTATATGACGCCGTTGGCCGATATGTGTGTCGTGATGGGGGGAGGCTACAACTACGACCCACAGTGGGCAAGAGTCCCGACATTCGCACTCAGTCTGGACGACCAACTCGAACAGCCCGAGCAGAAAGGGGTGGTAGGACGCTTTCGGAACGTGCTGGTTGAGCATATCAATCAGTGTCAAGCGGCCGATCTACCGTACCTACGGTTTCCGCAATACGAGCGCGCCGAACCCGAGTCCGAGCGTGTGACCTATAACCCCGGTCATGCCATCGCGATCGTCACCCTGTTCACGCCAAATGTAAGCATGTATGCCCGAATAGCGGAGCGCAATTTCTGTCGCTATGCCGACAGGCATGGCTACACGCTATACATTCATCGCGATTTGCCGCGGGAGATCGGCCTGCAAGCCAGCGCAAACTGGTACAAGCCGTGGTTGTTGCACGGCTATTTGAAGCACCATGATTGGGTGATTTGGCTCGATGCCGACGTGCTGATCGCAGATCAGCAACGAGCGCTCGAATCGCTGCTGCGCGGGCGAGAACTGCTGCTTGCGCACGATGTTGGGCAGTGGGAGTTTAACGCAGGGGTGATGGGGTTCAAGAATACGCCGCGCAATGAGGCCGCACTGTGCGACATCATGAAGGTCATCGAAGCGATGGAAGATCGCTCAACGGTGTATTCGGGCAATGGAGATCAGTATCAGTTCATTCGTGGACTGCAGCGGGCGGGCGCTTTGACGGACGATACCGTTCTGGACCTGGTCGACGTCAATACACCATGGATGTTCCGCAGTCCAGGGAATTTCATCGTGCACTACTTTGGGATGTGGTATGACTTGCGGGCGTTGATGATGGCGTATGACGACGCACACCCAATGTGAAAAAAACGCAGCCATAAGGCTGCGCACTAAACCCATGAAACGGATGATCGGAGTGTGCTGTTTCACCTCGGTGGTGAGACAGCACGGCAAGCGTAGCAAGTACAGCAGCAAGAGCCAATGGGTCTGACTGTAATTAACGATTCGGCGATATTTGTTCATAATTGCGAGACGCACCAATTTGCGAAATCAATTGATATTCCGTAGATTACCATCCATGAAACATGGTAGTTTGCGTCGGCGCGAAATGTAAAATAACAAGTGATATCCGGGCACAAGTCCCGGCGAGGGTCTGATATGAACATCAAAAAGGTAATTGGTATCGGAGGGTTGATTTTAGGAGCATTTTTTGTAGGAAATGAAGCTTTGGCCGATGAGCTGGGTTACGGTCAGTGCCTGACGAGATATCTTGGGCAAACGAGAAGCAAGGTGGCCGTGGAGTCTATTTATGATGCGTGCGACAAGCTGCATCGAAGTGATTCGGTTCAATTTAATTGGAGGGGGAAGTACTATCAGTGTGCCGCCAGCAATTTGAGAGGGGTAGGGCGTGACTATGCAGTAGCAAAGATAAAGGAGATCTGCCTCGATAAAGGCCGGACGGAAAATTCTGGTCGTTAGTATTGGTGGCTGGTATTTGTTTGCACCTGAACGTCATCCTCAACTTCTTTCCGCAACCGTTATGCGCAGCGATCTCGAGAACGCGGTGCTGGCAACCGGCGCGCTGCAGGCATTCAAGCAGGTCGACGTCGGCGCGCAGGTGTCGGGGCAGCTGAAATCGCGGAAGGTCAGGCTCGGCGACAAGGTCACGAAGGGTCAGTGGCTCGCCGAGATCGATCCCGTGATTTCCGAAAACGCGCTGCGCCAAGCGCGCCAGCGAAGAAAGCCTGCGCGCGCAGCAGCAATCGACCGCCGCGCAACTCACGCAGGCGGAACTCGCGTTCAAGCGCCAGCAGGCAATGCTGCCCGACGATGCAACCTCGCGCGAATCGTTCGAGGCCGCCCGCGTGACGCTCGACGTGCAACGCGCGACCCTCGCATCGCTGG
>NZ_JACCQC010000056.1:0-15651 GCF_015712225.1 Burkholderia sp. 9775_39
TCGTAGAGCGGCGCGACCGTCAGCGTCAGCCCATGGCGGCCGGTGACGCGCACGCGGCAGCCGGCGGCCAGCGGCGTGCTGCTCGCCACGCGCCAGCGCTCGCCGTGCACGCGCGCCCAGCCGGCGGCCGACGGCGCGGCGTCGGTCGCGCCATGCGGCTGGTCCGGCTGCAGGCCGTCGTCGAGCACTTCGCCGATGCTGCCGAGCATCGCCTCGGCGCCCGTCACGACCGGGCGGCGCCGCGCGCGCAGCGCGACGCTCGACACGCCCGCGACGAGCAGCGCGCCGCCGAGCGCCAGGCTCGCGATCACGGGCCACGGAATCCCGTAGCCGGGCACGTCGGTGTCGATCAGCATCAGCGCGCCGATCGTGAACGCGACGATCCCGCCGAACCCGAGCACGCCGAAGGTCGGCAGGAACGCTTCCGCGACGAGGCAGCCGAGCCCGAGCAGCACGAGGCCGAGGCCCGCATAGCTGATCGGCAGCAACTGCATCGCGAACAGTCCGACCAGCAGGCAGATCGTGCCGGCGACGCCCGGCAGCACGAAACCGGGGTTCGCGAATTCGAAGAAGAGGCCGTAGATGCCGATCGTCAGCAGGATCAGCGCGACGTTCGGATCGGCGATGATCGCGAGGAACCGGCTGCGCCAGTCGGGCGCGAGCACGACGAGCGGCGCGTGCGCGGTCGCGAGATGCAGCGTGCCGGCAGTCGTCGTCACCGTGCGGCCGTCGAGCTGGCGCGCGAGGTCGGCCGGGTCCGGCGCGATCACGTCGACGACGTGCTGCGCGCGCGCTTCGTTCGCCGACAGGCTCACGGCCTCGCGCACCGCGCGCTCGGCCCATTCGACATTGCGTCCGCGCAATTGCGCGAGGCCGCGGATGTATGCGGAAGCGTCCTGGATCGCCTTGCGGATCTCGGTCGATTGCGTATCGGTCGGCAGCACGGCAGCCGCGTCCGACACGCCAGACGCACCCGATGCACCGGTCGGTCGCGGCGCGGCGGGATTCGCGCCTGGCGGCGCCGCGCCGCCGATGCCGAACTGCACGGGCGACGCCGCGCCGAGGTTGGTGCCGGGCGCCATCGCCGCGAAGTGGCTCGCATAGACGATGTAGGTGCCCGCGCTCGCCGCCCGCGCGCCGCCCGGCGCGACGAAGGCGGCGACCGGCACCGGCGAGCGGAGGACGGCCTTGATGATCTGCCGCATCGACGTATCGAGGCCGCCGGGCGTGTCGAGCTGAAGGATCGCGAGCGGCGCATGCTCGCGGGCCGCGCGGTCGAGCGAACGCACGATGAAATCGGCGCTGGCCGGGCCGATCGCGCCGTTGACGGGAATCACGACGACCGGATGCGCGGCGGGCGCGTCGGCCGATGGCGGCGCGGCGAGCGCGGCGCACACGACGAGCAGCGCCGCGAACAGCGCGGCGCGCGCGACCCGCGCGGACAGCGGGTGACGGGGGCGGCCGTCGGGCGCGGCAGGCGCCGGCGGCGGGCCATGACGGTGAAAGCGCATCGGGACGTCCGGGCGGCGCACGGCCGCGTGCCGTCCGGCTGGCGGAAAGGGCGTAGGCCCGATGCTTGAAGATTAGGCGGTTTCGGCGCAAAGCGCGAAGGCGAGGCGGGCCGGCCGCGCCTTCAGCCGGCGCCGCCGCCGCGCGCGAGCGCTTCTTCCCGAAACTCGGCCGGGCTGCGCCCGCTCCATTTGCGGAACGCGCGGTAGAACGCGCTCGGTTCCGCGAAACCGGTCGCGGCCGCGACATCGGCGATCGTGCGGGCGGGGTCGGCCAGCGCCTCGAACGCGAGATCGCGCCGCAGCGTGTCCTTGATCGACTGGTACGCGTGGCCTTCCTGATGCAGCTTGCGGCGCAGCGTGGCCTCGGCCACGTGCAGCCGCGCGGCCATCCCGCCCGCGCCCGGCCACGCGGCGGGCGGCATCCCGCGCAGCACCGCGCGCACGCGTTGCGCGAGCGCGTTCGGATTGCGGTACTTGACGATGAAGCTGGCCGGCGCGTTGCGCAGAAACGTTTTCAGCGTCTTCGCGTTCTGCACGACCGGCAGCGTCGCGAATTCGGGATCGAAATCGACATACGACTCGGGCTCGTTGAAGCGCATGTCGTCGCAGAACATCGACGGGTATTCGTGATCGGCCGGTGGCGTGTCGCAGCGGAAGCTCGCATGCAGCAGCGGAATGCGCCGTCCGATCAGCCAGCAGGTGAGGCCGTACACGATGATGAAATAGGTCGCGTACGTGAACATCGCGGGCGTCGCGCCGTTGTTGCGGTGCACGAAACGCAGCCGCACGCGCTGCGGGTTCGCGTCGAGCTCCGCGTGGAGGTCGTCGAGCACGCAGTGCATGAAGTTCACCGCGCGCGCCATCGCGTGCAGCCCGTCGCGCGCCGACAGCGCGGCCTGGCTCATCGCGATGAAGCTGCCGCTGCGCATCGGGTGGCGATCCTGCCCGAAAAACTCGTCGTCGAGCGTGCGCGCGATGGCGTTCCACAGCCCGCCGTATTGCTGCGCGGACACGCGTGCGCGCGGCTGCCCGAGCAGCGCGGGCGCGATGCCGGCCTGCGCGAGCAGCGGCTCGGCCGCGACGCCGCGCCGCGTGGCCAGCGCGACGCTGTACGCGACGAGGCTGATCGCGACGGTTCCCTTGTCTTCCTGCTTCATCGGTGTCGCCGGTGTGGCAAAAACGCTCAGTGTAAATGAGCGACGCGAGCATCGAACAGTCGCGCGTGCTTGCCTACACTTGTTGCATCGAAACGCAAGGACGGTCGCGCCCGGCGGCCGCGGGAGACAGCAGCACCATGGACGAGCTTTACACCGAAGATCAGCGGATGATCCGCGATGCGGCGCGCGCTTTTGCCACCGAGATGCTGGCGCCGAACGCCGCGCAGTGGGACCACGACGCGCACCTGCCCGACGCGATCGTCGCGCAGCTCGGCGAGCTCGGCCTGCTCGGGATGATCGTGCCGCAGGAGCTGGGCGGCTCGTATACGGACTACGTGGCCTATGCGCTGGCGATGGAGGAAGTGGCGGCCGGCGACGCCGCGTGCGCGACGATGATGAGCGTGCACAACTCGGTCGGCTGCGGGCCGATCCTCGGCTTCGGCACGCCCGCGCAGAAGGACCGCTGGCTGGCCGACATGGCGGCCGGTCGCGTGATCGGCGCGTTCTGCCTGACCGAGCCGCATGCCGGTTCCGAAGCGAACAACCTGCGCACGCGGGCCGAGCTGCGCGACGGCCAATGGGTGCTGAACGGCGCGAAGCAGTTCGTGACCAACGGCCAGCGCGCCGGTGTCGCGATCGTTTTTGCCATGACCGACCCGGAAGCCGGCAAGCGCGGCATTTCCGCGTTCCTGGTGCCGACCGACACGCCGGGCTTCATCGTCGGCAAGCCCGAGAAGAAGATGGGCATCCGCGCGTCGGATACGTGCCCGATCACGTTCGAGAACTGCGCGATTCCGGAAGACAACCTGCTCGGCAATCGCGGCGAAGGGCTGAAGATCGCGCTGTCGAACCTCGAAGGCGGCCGCATCGGCATCGCCGCGCAGGCGCTCGGCATCGCGCGCGCCGCGTTCGACAAGGCGCGCCGCTATGCGGGCGAGCGCGTGCAGTTCGGCAAGCCGATCGCCGAGCATCAGGCGATCCAGCAGAAGCTCGCCGACATGGCCGTGCAGATCAACGCCGCGCGCCTGCTCGTGCATCACGCGGCGAAGCTGCGCACGGCCGGGCTGCCGTGCCTGTCGGAAGCGTCGCAGGCGAAGCTGTTCGCGTCCGAGATGGCCGAGCGCGTGTGTTCGGATGCGATCCAGATTCACGGCGGCTACGGCTACCTGGTCGATTACGAAGTCGAGCGTCACTATCGCGACGCGCGCATCACGCAGATTTACGAAGGCACCAGCGAAGTGCAACGGATGGTGATCGCGCGGCAGCTTTGAGCCGCGACGGTCGCACCGGGACGACAGCATCACGCAGGGCACGAGGGCAGCGCGGTGAACGCGGCACGCAACGACGTGACCGTGCGCCGTGCAACACGGAACCGGGCATGTGCTGCAGCACCTGCACCGGTTGAGCGCTGGGCATGGAGACTGGACGGAGACGACACATGACGGTACAGGCATTCCTGGACGCACGCGACTTTCTGCTGCGCCATCGCACCGACTACGACACCGCATACCGCGATTTCGAATGGCCGGTGCTCGATGCGTTCAACTGGGCGCTCGACTACTTCGACCCGATGGCGCGCGGCAACGACCAGCCCGCGCTGTGGATCGTCGACGCGGCGACCGGCACGGGCGATCCGTATTCGTTCGCGCAGATGTCCGAGCGTTCGTCGCGGATCGCGAACTGGCTGCGCGCGATCGGCGTCGTGCGCGGCGACCGCATCCTGCTGATGCTGCCGAACCGGGTCGAGCTGTGGGACGCGATGCTGGCCGCGATGAAGCTCGGCGCGATCGTGCTGCCCGCCACCACGCAACTGTCGCCCGACGACGTGCGCGACCGCGTGCAGATCGGCGGCGCGAAATACGCGATCGTCGACGAGAACGAAGCCGCGAAATTCGAACAGCCCGATCTCGGCCTCGCGCAGAAGATCGTCGCCGGCGCGCCGCGCGCGGGCTGGCTCGCGATGAACGACGGCTATGCGGCGAGCGCTGCGTTCGAGCCGGACGCCGTCACGCACGCGAACGATCCGATGCTGCTGTACTTCACGTCCGGCACGACGTCGAAGCCGAAGCTCGTCGAGCACACGCACCGCACCTATCCGGTCGGCCATCTGTCGACGATGTACTGGGTCGGCCTGCAGCCGGGCGACATCCACTGGAACATCAGCTCCCCGGGCTGGGCGAAGCACGCGTGGAGCTGCTTCTTCGCGCCGTGGAATGCGCAGGCGTGCGTGTTCGCGTTCAACTATGCGCGCTTCGAGCCGAAGGTCGTGCTCGATGCGCTCGTCAAGTATCGCGTGACGACGCTGTGCGCGCCGCCGACCGTGTGGCGCATGCTCGTGCAGCAGCCGCTCGCGTCGTTCGACGTGAAGCTGCGCGAGATCGTCGGCGCGGGCGAGCCGCTGAATCCCGAGATCATCGAGCGCGTGAAGAAGGCGTGGAACATCTCGATTCGCGACGGCTACGGCCAGACCGAGACGACCTGCCTGATCGGCAACTCGCCGGGCCAGCCGGTGGTCGCGGGCTCGATGGGCCGGCCGCTGCCCGGCTACCGGATCGCGCTGCTCGACCCGGACGGCGCGCCGGTGACCGAAGGCGAGGTCGCGCTGCCGATCGGTGGCGACGTCACGCGTCCGGTCGGGCTGATGAAGGGCTACGCGAACAATCCGGACGCGACGGCCCACGCGATGCGCGACGGCCACTACCGCACGTCGGACATCGCGATGCGTCGCGACGACGGCTACTACGTGTACATCGGCCGCGCGGACGACGTGTTCAAGTCGTCCGACTACCGGCTGAGCCCGTTCGAACTGGAAAGCGTGCTGATCGAGCATCCGGCGATCGCGGAAGCGGCCGTCGTGCCGAGCCCGGACCCGGTGCGGCTGGCGGTGCCGAAGACCTTCATCACGCTGCGCCAGGGCTATGAAGAAAGCCCCGCGCTCGCGCTGGAGATCTTCCGTTTCTCGCGCGAGAAGCTCGCGCCGTACAAGCGTATCCGTCGCCTGCAATTCGCGGAACTGCCGAAGACGATCTCCGGGAAGATTCGCCGCGTCGAGCTGCGCCGCCGCGAGATCGAGCGCGGCGACGACGCGACCGAACGTATGCCCGGCGAGTACTGGGAAGAAGATTTCGCCGCCGAACTGAAATGACCGGCCGCGGGTCGCGCGCGCTGCTTTTTTTCCGCGCGTCGCCCGCCGCCTCGCTGAACCGAACCGGCCGCGCGTCGCACGACGCCACGCGGCCCACTGCAAGGAGAGTGCTCTGATGAACGCGAATCCGACGCCCCGCACGGGGCAAGACGTGCCGACGGTCAAGCTGCTGATCGACGGCGCCTTCGTCGAGTCCGCCACGAACGAGTGGCGCGACATCGTCAACCCGGCGACGCAGCAGGTGCTCGCACGCGTGCCGTTCGCGACCGTCGCGGAAGTCGACGCGGCCGTGCAGGCCGCGCACGCCGCGTATGCGACGTGGAAGAACACGCCGATCGCCGCGCGCATGCGCATCATGCTGAAGTTCCAGGATCTGGTGCGCGCGAACCAGCAGCGCATCGCGAAGACGCTGACGGCCGAGCAGGGCAAGACGATTCCCGATGCCGAAGGCGACATCTTCCGCGGCCTCGAAGTGGTCGAGCACGCATGCTCGATCGGCACGCTGCAGCTCGGCGAATTCGCGGAGAACGTCGCGGGCGGCGTCGACACCTACACGCTGCGCCAGCCGCTCGGCGTGTGCGCGGGCATCACGCCGTTCAATTTTCCCGCGATGATTCCGCTGTGGATGTTCCCGATGGCGATCGTGTGCGGCAACACGTTCGTGCTGAAGCCGTCCGAGCAGGACCCGATGTCGACGATGGAGCTCGTCGAGCTCGCGCTGGAAGCCGGCGTACCGAAAGGCGTGCTGAACGTCGTGCACGGCGGCAAGGAAGTCGTCGATGCGATCTGCACGCATCCGCTCGTGAAGGCGATCTCGTTCGTCGGCTCGACCGCCGTCGGCACGCACGTGTACAACCTCGGCAGCCAGCACGGCAAGCGCGTGCAGTCGATGATGGGCGCGAAGAACCACGCGATCGTGCTGCCCGACGCGAACCGCGAGCAGACGATCAACGCGCTCGTCGGCGCGGGCTTCGGCGCGGCCGGCCAGCGCTGCATGGCGACTTCCGTCGCGGTGCTGGTGGGCAACGCGCGCGAATGGCTGCCCGACATCGTCGCGAAGGCGAAGACGCTGAAGGTCAACGCGGGCTCGGAAGCGGGCACCGACGTCGGGCCGGTCGTGTCGCGCGGCGCGAAGGCGCGGATTCTGTCGCTGATCGACATGGGCATCAAGGAAGGCGCGAAGCTCGAACTCGACGGCCGCGACGTGAAGGTCGCCGGCTTCGAGGAAGGCAACTTCATCGGCCCGACGATCTTTTCCGGCGTGACGACCGACATGACGGTCTACACGCATGAAATCTTCGGACCGGTGCTGGTCGTGATGGAAGTCGACACGCTCGACGACGCGATCGCGCTGGTCAACGCGAACCCGATGGGCAACGGCGTGGGCCTCTTCACGCAGAGCGGCGCGGCGGCACGCAAGTTCCAGAGCGAGATCGACGTCGGCCAGGTCGGCATCAACATCCCGATTCCGGTACCCGTGCCGTTCTTCAGCTTCACCGGTTCGCGCGGCTCGAAGCTCGGCGATCTCGGCCCGTACGGCAAGCAGGTCGTGCAGTTCTACACGCAGACCAAGACGGTCACCGCGCGCTGGTTCGACGACGACACGACGGCCGGCCCGGTGAATACGACGATCCGGCTGCACTGAGCGGCGGAGGACACCAACATGAAAATCGGATTTATCGGCCTCGGCCACATGGGCGCGCCGATGGCGCTGAACCTGCTGAAAGCCGGCCACGACGTGCACGCGTTCGACCTGAGCGCCGACGCGTTGCGCGCGCTGCAGGACGCCGGCGCGCAGGTGGCAGCTTCCCCGCGCGACGCGGCATCGGGCGCGACGTTCGTGATCACGATGCTGCCGGCCGCGCCGCACGTGCGCTCGGTGCTGTCCGGCGAGAACGGCGTGCTGGCCGGCCTCGGCGCGGGCGCGACCGTGATCGATTCGAGCACGATCGACCCGGCGAGCGCGCAGGCGTTCGGCGCGCTGGTGCGCGAGCACGGCGGCGCGTTCGTCGATGCGCCGGTGTCGGGCGGCACCGGCGGCGCGGCGGCCGGCACGCTGACCTTCATGGTCGGCGGCAGCGACGCGGATTTCGAGCGCGTGAAGCCGGTGCTCGCCGGCATGGGCAAGAACATCGTCCACTGCGGCGCGACGGGCATGGGGCAGGTCGCGAAGGTCTGCAACAACCTCGTGCTCGGCATCTCGATGGCGGCGGTGTCGGAGGCGATGTCGCTCGGCGTCGCGCTCGGCATCGACCCGAAGGTGCTGGCCGGCATCGTCAACACGTCGACCGGCCGCTGCTGGAGCTCGGACACCTACAACCCGTATCCGGGCGTGATCGAGACCGCGCCGTCGTCGCGCGGCTACTCGGGCGGCTTCGGCACCGACCTGATGCTGAAGGATCTCGGCCTCGCGAACGATGCGGCGAAGCAGGCGCGCCAGCCCGTCTATCTCGGCGCGCTCGCGCAGCAGCTGTACCAGACGATGAGCAGCCGCGGCGACGGCCAGCTCGATTTCTCGGCGGTGATCCGCCTGTATCAACCGGCCACGAAGAAGGACGCGTGATGATCGAACTCGACTACGTCGACGACGGCGCGATCGCGTGCGTGACGCTCAAGCGTCCGCCCGCGAACGCCTTTACCGCCGACGGGCTGCAGCAATTGCAGCAAACCGTCGCCGAACTGAATGCGAACCCGCGCGTGCGCGCGCTGGTGATCACCGGCGACGGTCCGAAGTTCTTCAGCGCGGGCGCCGATCTCAACACGTTCGCCGACGGCGATCGCGCGGTCGCGCGCACGATGGCGGCGCGCTTCGGCGCGGCGTTCGAGGCGCTGCACGACGCGCGCGTCGTGACGATCGCGGCGATCAACGGCTATGCGATGGGCGGTGGCCTCGAATGCGCGCTCGCATGCGACCTGCGGATCGCGGAGACGCATGCGCAGATGGCGCTGCCCGAACCGTCGGTCGGGCTGCTGCCGTGCGGGCTTGGCACGCAGACGCTGCCCTGGCTCGTGGGCGAGGGCTGGGCGAAGAAGATCATCCTGACCGGCGCGCGCGTCGACGCGGCGACTGCACTGCGGATCGGCCTCGTCGAGGACGTGGTGGACAGCGGCGCCGCGCGCGACGCGGCACTCGCGCTGGCACGCAACGTCGCGCGGCAAAGCCCGCATGCGGTGGCCTACAGCAAGGAGCTGATCGGCCTCGCCCGACGCGGCGTGCCGCGCGGCGCGGCGCTCGCGGTCGAACGCGAACGCTTCGTCGACCTGTTCGACACGGCCGATCCGCGCGAAGGCGTGGCGGCGTTCCTGGGCAAGCGCGCGCCGCAGTGGCGCACCGATGGAGAGCCGCAACGATGAGCACGCCGGTGACGAATCACGACACGTTCGCGGAACATGCGCCCGAGGTGCTGTTCCGCGTGGTGAACCGCGTGGCGCTGATCACGCTGAACCGGCCGGCCGCGCTCAACGCGCTGTCGTACGCGATGATCGGCGAGCTGACCGCGCTGTTCGAGCGCTGCCGCCACGACGACCAGATCGTCGCGCTCGTGCTGCGCGGCGCGGGCGAGAAGGGCTTCTGCGCGGGCGGTGACGTACGCGAGCTGTACCGGATGGTCGCGCAGCGCGAGACCTGGCTGCCGTTCTTCGTCGACGAGTACCGGCTCGACTACGCGATCCACACGTTCCCGAAGCCGGTCGTCGCGCTGATGGACGGCGTGACGATGGGCGGCGGCATGGGCCTCGCGCAGGGCGCGGCGCTGCGCGTCGCGACCGAGCGCAGCAAGATCGCGATGCCGGAAACGCGCATCGGCCTCGTGCCCGACGTCGGCGCCACGCATTTCCTGTCGGGCATGCCGGCCGAACTCGAACTGTACGTCGGGTTGACCGGTGCGATGCTGTCGGGCGCCGACGCGCTGACCGCGAAGCTCGCGGACCTGTGCGTGCCGTCCGCGTGGCTCGACACGTTCGAGACGCGCATCGAAAGCGTCAAGTGGGACGGCGACGCGCTGCCGTTGCTGCGCAAGGTGTTCGAGCCGCCGTGCAACGTGGTGCCGCATGCGGCGCTCGACAGCCAGATGCCGTGGATCGTTCGCCACTTCGACAAGCGTTCGACCGTCGAGCGGATCGTCGCGACGCTCACGCAGGAGCTGGCGCGCGACGAGCTGGCGCGCGAGCACCGCCAGTGGCTGCAGGCGACGCTCGACGCGCTCGCGAGCCATTCGCCGACGATGCTCGCCGTGACGCGCGAGGCGCTGCTGCGCGGCCGGCAGATGACGCTCGCGGAATCGTTCCGGATGGAGCTCGGCATCGTCGCGCGCGCGATCGAGGAAGGCGATTTCTGCGAAGGCGTGCGCGCGCATCTCGTCGACAAGGATCGCAAGCCGCGCTGGGCGCCCGCATCGCTCGTCGAGCTGCGCGCCGAACGCGTGCGGCATTTCCTGACGTCGCCGTGGAAACTGTTCGCGCATCCGCTCGCCGATCTCGGCGCGGCGTGATGCGATGAGCCGACGCGCCCGCGCGGCGCGTCGGTTGCCGCGTATTTCGTTGCGGTTCTTTCGCGCTCAGCGCTCGATCATCGGCGGCACCGCCTCCACGAGCGCATCGATCACGCAGCGCGTCTTGCGCGGCAGGTAGCGCGTCTTCGGCCAGATCGCATGAATGTCGCCTTCGCAGACGAAGCAGCGATCGAGCACGACCACCATCTCCCCGCGCTTCACGTAGTGATCGAGCAGCCAGCTCGGCAACCACGCGATCCCGAACCCCGACGCACCGGCCGCCGCGATCGCCTGCACGTCGTCGAAACTGAGCTGGTGCGGCATGTCGATGTGGACGCTCGAGCCGTCCGGCGCACGCAGGTACCACGGTTGCACGACGCCCGAGCGTGAATACGCGATCGTGCGGTGGTTCTTCAGGTCGTCGAGCGATTGCGGGGTGCCGTAACGCGCGAGATACGATGGCGCCGCGCCGAGGCTCCCGTATTGCGTGCCGAGCCGCCGCACCGCAAGGCTCGTGCTGTCCGCGAGCGGGCCGATCCGCACCGCGAGATCGATGCCTTCCTCGACGAGATCGACGAAACGGTCGGTGATCGACACGTCGATCCGCAGGTGCGGGTAAGTGCGCGCGAGGTCGAGCACGATCGGCGTCACGCAGTGGTGCCCGAACGCGAGCGGCACGCTCAGCCGCAGCTTGCCGCGCGCCTCGTTGCGACCGCAGTCGAGATCGGCTTCCGCCGCTTCCAGTTCCGCCAGCGCGCGTACGCAGCGGTCGTAGTACGCCTGGCCGTCGTCGGTCAGGCTCTGGCTGCGCGTCGTGCGCTGCAGCAGCCGCGCGCCGAGCCGCTTTTCGAGCCGCGCGATCGCCTTGCCGACGGCCGAGCGCGTCATGTCGAGCCGTTCCGCGGCGAGCGCGAAGCTGCCGGATTCCACCACCTGGACGAAGGTCGTCACGCCATCGAGTCTGTCGGTCATAGCGGGTTGCGCGGATTGTGTCCTGTGATTCCCCAGTTCGTAGAAATGGATGCGTCAATGGGGAGGGAAATTCTCACTATAGTACCGATTCCCGCCCAGCGTGCGTCGCCGGCCGCGCGCGGCGAATCCTACTCACCTGGAGGCGCGCGGCCTGTCGCCGGGCCGCCGCGCAATACGCATGACGCTATCCGACTCCCGCAGGAATGCGGTCGCGCTCGCGGCCGTCTGTCTCACGTCGCTGATGTTCGGCCTCGAAATCTCAAGCGTGCCGGTGATCCTGCCGACGCTCGAACACGTGCTGCATGGCGATTTCAACGGCATGCAGTGGATCATGAACGCGTACACGATCGCGTGTACGACGGTGCTGATGGCGGCCGGCACGCTCGCGGACCGGTTCGGCCGCAAGCGCGTATACGTGATCGGCACCGTGCTGTTCGGCGCGACGTCGTTGCTGTGCGGGCTCGCGCCGAACGTGCCGGTGCTCGTCGCGGGCCGGCTGCTGCAGGGCGCGAGCGGCGGCGCGATGCTGATCTGCCAGATCGCCGTGCTGTCGCACCAGTTCCGCGAAGGGCGCGAGCGCGGCCGCGCATTCGGGATCTGGGGGATCGTGTTCGGCATCGGGCTCGGCTTCGGGCCGATCGTCGGCGGCGCGATCGTCGCGCTGGCGAGCTGGCCGTGGGTGTTCCTCGTCCATGCGCCGCTCGCGGCCGTCGCGCTCGTGCTGATCGGCGGCGCGGTGCAGGAATCGCGCGATCCGCATGCGGGCGCGCTCGACGTCGCGGGTATCGTCACGCTGTCGCTCGCGGTGCTCGGTGTCGCCTTTTACATCACGCAAAGCGCCGAGCTCGGGCTGACGAGCGCGGCCGGCCTCGGCGTGCTCGGTGCGACCGTGGTCGCGGTGATCGGCTTCTTCATCGCGGAGCGCGCCAGCGCGCGGCCGATGTTCGACTTCTCGGTGTTCCGGATCCGCGCGTTCACCGGCGCGATCTTCGGCTCGATGGGGATGAACTTCAGCTTCTGGCCGTTCATGATCTACCTGCCGATCTGGTTCCAGGTCGCGCTCGGCTACGACAGCGTGACGGCCGGCCTCGCATTGCTCGCGTACACGCTGCCGACGCTGATCGCGCCGCCGTTCGGCGAACGGCTCGCGCTGCGCTACGGGCCGGGCGTCGTGATTCCGGCCGGGCTGTTCACGATCGCGGCCGGCTTCGTGCTGATGCGGCTCGGCAGCGCGGCCAATCACGCGAGCTGGCTGACGATGCTGCCGGGTTGCGTGATCGCCGGCATCGGGCTCGGGCTGACCAACACGCCCGTCACCAACACGACGACGGGCGCGGTGCCGAGTGCGCGGGCCGGGATGGCGTCGGGCATCGACATGAGCGCGCGGATGATCTCGCTCGCGCTGAACATCGCGGCGATGGGCTTCGTGCTCGTGGCGGGGATCGTCGCGAGCCTGAAGGGCGGGCCGGCCGGCGCAATCGGCGACGCAGCGCTGCGCCGGCTCGCGCAGGAAATCGCGGCGGGCCGCACCGACGGGCTGCAGGCGATCGCGCCGGCGCTCGCGCAGGCCGACCCGAGCGGCGCGGCGCTGCACGCGGCGCTCGTGCACGGGTTCTGCTGGGTGATGGTGTACGGCGCGGCAGGCGTGGCCTTGCTCGCAACGGCGAGCGCGGTGGCGTTCGCGCCGGCGCGGCGCGGGGCGGCCGTGTGCGAATGACGCGGCCGGCGTGCGGCGCGTGACGGCCGGTCAGGACGTCCCGCCGCCGAGCGCGCGGTAGAGCTTCATCTGGTTGTTGAGCCGGTTCAGGCGCGTCAGCTCGTCGGCGCTCTGCGCGCTCCTCAGCACCTGTTGCTGGTCGAGCCACGGCTGCACGGCGGTCGCGCCGGCCGCGAAGCGCGCGGCGGCCAGCCGTTCGGCACGCTGCGCCTGCGCGAGCGACAGCGCGCGCTGTTCGGCCTCGCGTTCGAGCTGCACGCGCGCCGATAGCGCATTCTCGACTTCCGCGAGCGCCGTGTAGAGCCGCTGGCGGAACCCGACGACCGCTTCCTCGTACTGCGACTTCGACACCTTGATCTGCAACTGCATCGTGTTCCACTGGATGAACGGCAGCGCGAGGCCGAGCCCGAGCGTGCCGACCGGGTTCGTCAGCACGCGCTCGAGGCTCGCGCTCGTCGTGCCGGCGCTGCCGGTCAGCGTGAAGGTCGGGTAGAAGCTCGTGCGCGTCGCGTCGACCTGCGCGAGCGATTCGCGCAGCCGGAATTCCGCCGCCCGCAGATCGGGGCGCCGGCCGAGCAGGCTCGCGGGCAGGCCGGCCGCCACGTCGGGCGGTGCGGCGTCCGGCAGTGCCGCCGGCTCGGCCGCCAGTTGCTGCGGCGGCCGGTCGAACAGGATCGCGAGCGCGTGGCGGTTCTCGGTGCGCTGCTGGATCAGTTGCGTCTGCGCCGCGCGTTGCGCGGCGAGGCTCTGTTCGGCCTGCGCGAGATCGAGCCCCGACACGGCGCCGGCCGCGTGCCGCGACCGGACGAGCGCGAGCGTGCGCACCGCATACGCGATGTTCGCGTCGCCGAGCGCGATCTGCCGGTTCAGATAGCCGATCTGCCAGTACAGCGCCGCGGTCGTGCCGATCAGCGACAGCCGCGCGGCTTCGAGATCGGCGGCCGTCGCGTCGGCTTCCCAGTGCGCGGCATCGCGCAGCGCGGCCAGCCGGCCCCACAGGTCGATTTCGTAGCTGAGCGAACCGTTGAGGCCGCTCGACTGGCTCGTCCGGTGCGTATCGAGCGTGCGCGACACGGCGCCGTTCGCGCCGAGCGTCACGTTGGGCGTCAGGTTCGTATCGACGAGCCCGGCCTGCAACTGCGCGCGATACACGCGGATCGCCGCGATCGCGAGGTCGTTGTTGGCGCGCAGCGCGTCGTCGATCAGCGCGTCGAGTTGCGGATCGCCGAAGCTGCGCCACCAGTCGCGCGTGGCGGGCGGCGCGTCGGCCGTGACCGGCGCGGCCCAGTTCGCGGGCATCGCGACGGGCGGCAGCGGATCGTGGCGCGTACCCGCGCAGCCGGCGAGCAACGCGGCCGCGCAGGCGAATGCGCCGAGGCGGCGAAGCGGGGAGGAATGCGTGATGGTCATGTTTCGTCAGTCGCGCGCGAGCGCATCGATCGGATCGAGCCGCGACGCGTTGCGCGCGGGCATGAACCCGAAAATCACACCGGTGAGCGTCGAGCACACGAATGCGGTCACGATCGCGCCGGCCGAGAACACCATCTTCCACTGCGCGACGAACATCGAGAACAGCGCGCCGAGCCCGAACGACAGCGCGATGCCGATCGTGCCGCCGAGCAGGCACACGAGCACGGCCTCGACGAGGAACTGCTGCAGGATGTCGGACTGGCGCGCGCCGACCGCCATCCGGATGCCGATCTCGCGCGTGCGTTCGGTCACCGACACCAGCATGATGTTCATCACGCCGATCCCGCCGACGACGAGCGAGATCACCGCGATCAGCGACAGCAGCAGCGTCAGCGACTGGCCGGTTTTCTCGACGGTCTTGACCACGCTGTCCATGTTGTACGTGAAGAAGTCCTTGCGGCCGTGGCGCTGGATCATCAGCTTCTCGAGGCTTTTCTCGGCGGCGGCGCTCGGCTGCCCGTCGCGCACGCGCACGGTGATGCTGTCGAGATAGCGCTGGCCGAACAGACGCCCGCTGGCGGTCGTGTACGGCACCCACACGTTCAGGCTTTTCACGCTGCCGAATGCGCTCTTCTTGTCGGCGGTCACGCCGATCACGACGCACGGCACGTTGTCGACCAGGATCACTTCGCCGACCGGATTGCGCGTCGCGCCGAACAGCTTGCGGCGCGTGTTCTGGTCGATCACGGCCACCTGCGCCTGACGGCGCACGGCATCGTCGTCGAACGCGACGCCGAGCGCGAAGCGCATTCCGCGCGCCTGGAAGTAGCGTTCGCCGACGCCGCTCACGAGCGCGTTCACATTGACGTTGCGGAAGCGCAGCAGCAGCGTGCGCGACGTTTCGGGCGTCGCGCTGTCAACGTACGGTTGCTCCGCGAGCGCGACGACGTCCGCGGGCACGAGCGTCTGGATCGTGTCCGCGCGGCTGTCGCCCCAGTCGGCGCCCGGATAGAGGCTGATCGTATTGGTGCCGATGCTGCCGATCTCCTCGAGCATGTAGCGCTTCGCGCCTTCGCCGACCGCGACGATCGACACGACCGACGTGATGCCGATGATGATGCCAAGCATCGTCAGCAGCGTGCGCAGCCGGTGCGACACGAGTGCGATCCACGCCATCCGGCACGCTTCGGCGAAGCGGCCGGTGCCGGCGGCGAAGCGGGGGGCGCGTGGGCCGGGATCGGTGTCGGCG
>NZ_JACCQC010000057.1:0-14864 GCF_015712225.1 Burkholderia sp. 9775_39
TTCCAGTCGGGAAACAGCTCGGTGATCGCGCGCGGGTCCATCACCGCGCCCGACAGGATGTGCGCGCCGATCTCGGAACCCTTCTCGAGCACGCACACGCCGATCTCGGCGCCTTTCTCGGCGGCCAGCTGCTTGAGCCGGATCGCCGCCGACAGCCCGGCGGGGCCGCCGCCGACGATCACGACGTCGTATTCCATCGATTCGCGCGGGCCGTATTGCGCGAGCAAGTCCTGTGTGGTCAAAATCCTGTCTCCTGCTGCGTCCCGACCGTCAGTGGGTCAGAACTGGTCTTCCGTCAACGCGAGCACGCTCTCGTTGCCCTTCGCGCCGACGATCGACGCTTCGAGCGCACCCGCCTGTACCAGCACGTGCTCCGCATAGCATTGCGCGATCGCGATCTTCGCGTCGAAGAACGCCGGGTCGCTCGCACGGTTCGCGTGCGCGGCCACCAGCGCGCGCGCCATCTGCCAGCCGCACAGCACCACGCCCGCCAGCTTCAGGTACGGCACGCTGCCCGCGAACACCGCGTTCGGGTCCTGCTTCACGTTCGCGAGCACGTAGTCCACCACCGCCGCCAGCGAGCGCGCACCCTTCTCCAGCTGCGCCTTCATCGACGCGGCCGCCGCACCGTCCAGCTTGCCGAGCGCCGTCACCGTGTCGCCGATTTCCGCGAGCAGCGCCTTCGCCACCGCGCCGCCGTCGCGCAGCGTCTTGCGGCCCACCAGGTCGTTCGCCTGGATCGCCGTCGTCCCTTCGTAGATCGCCAGGATCCGCGCATCGCGGTAGTACTGCGCCGCGCCCGTCTCCTCGATGAAACCCATCCCGCCGTGCACCTGCACGCCCAGGCTCGCGACGTCGTTCACCATCTCCGTGCTCCAGCCCTTCACGACCGGCACCAGATACTCGTAGATTGCCTGATGACGCGCGCGCGTCGCCTCGTCCGAATGGCGGTGGGCAATGTCGCTGTGCGCGGCAGCCACATAGGCCAGCGCCCGCGCGCCTTCGGTCAGCGCACGCATCGTGCCCAGCATCCGGCGCACGTCCGGGTGATGGATGATCGTCACCGACTGCCTGGCCGAGCCGTCCACCGGGCGGCTTTGCACGCGTTCCTTCGCGAATTCGGCCGCCTTCTGGTACGCGCGGTCGGCCACGCCGATCCCCTGCATCCCGACCCCGAAGCGCGCCGCGTTCATCATGATGAACATGTATTCGAGGCCGCGGTTCTCCTCGCCCACCAGATAGCCGATCGCGCCGCCGTGATCGCCATACTGCAGCACCGCCGTCGGGCTCGCCTTGATCCCGAGCTTGTGCTCGATCGACACGCAGTGCACGTCGTTGCGCGCACCGAGCGAGCCGTCGTCGTTGACCATGAACTTCGGCACGATGAACAGCGAGATGCCCTTCACGCCTTCCGGCGCGTTCGGCGTGCGCGCGAGCACCAGGTGGACGATGTTGTCCGCCATGTCGTGCTCGCCCCACGTGATGAAGATCTTGGTGCCGAACACCTTGTAGGTGCCGTCGCCCTGCGGCTCGGCGCGCGAGCGCACCAGCGCGAGGTCGGAGCCCGCCTGCGGCTCGGTCAGGTTCATCGTGCCGGTCCATTCGCCCGAGATCAGCTTCGGCACGTAGCGCTGCTTCTGCTCGTCGGTGCCGGCCGTCAGCAGCGCCTCGATCGCGCCGTCGGTGAGCAGCGGACACAGCGCGAACGACAGGTTCGACGCGTTCAGCATCTCGATGCACGGCGTCGCGATCAGCTTCGGCAGCCCCTGGCCGTCGTACTCGGCCGGATGCTGCAGCCCCTGCCAGCCGCCTTCGACGAACTGGCGGAACGCTGCGCCGAAGCCCGGCGTCGCGGTCACGACACCGTCCTTCCAGCTGCTCGGATTGCGGTCGCCTTCGACGTTCAGCGGCGCCAGTACCTCGCCGCAGAATTTCGCGGACTCGTCGAGCACGGCCTGCGCCGTGTCGTAACCCGCATCCTCGAAGCCCGGCAACTGCGCGACGGCGTCGATGCCCGCGAGTTCCTTCAGCACGAACAGCATGTCCTTGACGGGGGCGTTATAGCTCATGGTCGATGTTCCAATCAGGCGGTGAATAGGGCGCCGGGGGTACGGTACGGCAAAACCGGCCAGAACCGGCGACGTGATGGGCCATCCTAACGCCGGGGTGCCGGATTTTCATTGTCATATCCGGCCCACATGGTGACAAAATCGGCCACGTCGCGCACCAGCGGCGCCCCCCGCATGCGGCGGAGAAGCCCGTCTGGCGGGCATCAGCGCCCGATTTGTCCGCATCGGAAATCGCGATGAAGCGCGCCAAAAAAGCGATCAAGCGCGCGCCCGCCTGCCCGGCTCGAGCAGCAAAGGGGCGCCGGTTATGGGATGTCCGCTGAAAAAACGGCCATGAAAACCGCAAGGGAGCCACTTATGGGATTCGATCCGGAAAGCTGCGACTTACCGCCCCGCGCCCGCGTCACGCCCGCCGCCGATACGTCCCCGGCGTACTCCCGGTCCAGTGCCGGAACGCGCGATGAAACGCGCTCGGATCGTCGAAGCCGATATCGGCGCCGATCGCCGCGATCGTGTCGGGCGTATCGGTCAGCCGCTGGATCGCGATATCGCGCCGCAGCTCGTCCTTCAGCACCTGGAACGTCGTCCCTTCCGCCGCCAGGTGACGGCTCAGCGTCCGCACCGAACAATGCAGATGCTCGGCCGCCTGGTCGATCACGGGCAGATCCGGCAGCGCCGCCGACAGGTATTGCCGCACGCGATGGCACACGAGCTGTTCGCTGAACGATTCGAAGATCCAGTCGCCGGGCGCGCGCGCGAGGAACTTGCGCAGGTTGCGCTTGCTCTGCCGGATCGGCGCGTCGAGGTAGTCGGCGCTGAAGCGCATCAGCGTGCGCTCGCAGTCGAACTGCACGGCGCCGGTGAAGAAGTACAGGTGATCGACCGCATGGCGCGGCCGCGGGCACGCGAACTCGATCTGCAGCAGCGGAATCTTCTGCCCGATCAGCCACGAGCACACGCCGTGCACGAGCTTGAGCATCAGCTCCTGGCCGAGCGCGCCGATCGGCCCGATGGCGTCGTTCGGACGCAGCAGCACCTGCGCGACGAGATCGTCGCGCTTCGATTCGACGAAGAAGTCGTCGAGCAGGATATGGAAAAATTGGCCGAAACGGTGCAGCGCCGTTTCGAGATTGCGCGCGTCGAGCAGGCTCAGGCACAGGTACTTCAGCGTGCCGCCGCGCAACGGGCGCGAGAAGATGCCGGGCATCTCGTCGTCGAGGTCGATCGCGAGCGTGCGGTACAGCGTCGAGAACTGCTCCTCCGTCACGCGCGCGTGCGGCTCGCCGAGCAGCTCGATCGGAATGCCGGCGCCGCGCAGGTAGCGCTCGACCACGTCGCGCTGCACGCCCGCGCTCGCGAGAAAGCCGTTGACGAGCGAGATCGGCACCGTCGCGCTCGGCGACGGCAGCGCACGCCCGGGCCGGGCGGAAAGTGAATCTGAGCCGGTCATCGCGTCCCCGTCGATCGAACCGACCGCATTGTACTTGAGCGGCCCGCGCGCCCCCTTCGGCGTGGCCGGCGCACCGGGCCGCGCCGCCGCGGCCGCGCGGCGCGTCGTGCCCATCAGTCGGTGCGGCTGAGTTCCCGGCGCAGGATCTTGCCGACCGTCGACTTCGGCAGCCGCTCGACGAAACGGACGAGCTTCGGCACCTTGTACGCGGCCAGGCTCGCGCGGCAATGCGCGACGAGTTGCGCCTCCGTCACGTCGGCGTCCGCCGCGAGCACCACGAACAGCTTGACGGCCTCGCCCGTGCGCGGATCCGGCACGCCGATGCACGCGCATTCGGCGACGCCCGGCAGCGCGGTCGCGACCGCTTCCACCTCGTTCGGGTACACGTTGAAACCGGACACGATGATCATGTCCTTCTTGCGGTCGACGATCCGCAGGAAGCCGGCCGCGTCGAACACGCCGACGTCGCCGGTACGGAAATAGCCGTCCGCGGTGAACGCGGCCGCGTTCGCGTCCGGCTTCTGCCAGTAGCCGCTCATCACCTGCGGCCCCTTCACGCAGATCTCGCCCGCCTCGCCGATCGCCACCTCGCGATCCTGGTCGTCGAGCAGCTTCACGTCGGTCGACGGCAGCGGCAGGCCCGTGGTGCCCGTGAACCGGTCGATCGACTGCGGGTTGAACGACACGACCGGCGACGTTTCCGACAGCCCGTAGCCTTCGCGAATGAAATTGCCCGTCACCGCCTTCCAGCGCGACGAGATCACGTCGATCACCGCCGCCCCGCCGCCGGCCGACAGCTTCAGCCGCGACCAGTCGACCTCCTTCAGGCGCGGATGGCCGGCGAGCCCCGCGTACAGCGTGTTCACACCGACGAACACCGTCGGCCGCGCGGCCTTCAGCACGTCGATGAACCCGTCCATGTCGCGCGGGTTCGCGACGAGCCAGTTCTGCGCGCCGATCGCGAAGTAGGACAGGAAGTTCACCGTCAGCGCGAAGATGTGATACAGCGGGATCGCCGTGACGACGACCTCCTCGCCCGGCCGGCGCGCATCCGGCACGATCGCCGCGAACTGCGCGATGTTCGCGACGAGGTTGCGATGCGACAGCGCCGCGCCCTTCGACAGGCCGGTCGTGCCGCCCGTGTATTGCAGCAGCAACAGGTCCGCGCCGCTCAGCGCCACCGGCTCGCATGCGAGCGATTCGCCGGCGGCGATCGCCTGCGCGAGCGCGGTCGAACCGGGCGGCAGCGCGTCGCAGGTGCCGCCCGGCGCATCGACGACGCCGAGATCCTCGCGCCCCACGCTCAGCACGGTGCGCACGCGCGTGCCGCCGACCACGTCCGCGAACGTGCCCATCGACCCGCCGCAGACGATCGCCACCTCGACTCCCGCGTCGTTGAGCTGATGCTCGAGCTCGCGCGCGGTGTAGTGCGGATTCACGTTGACCTGGATCGCGCCGATCCTCACGACGGCGACGAACACGACCGGGAACGCGAGCACGTTGGGCAGCATCACCGCCACGCGATCGCCCTTGCGCACGCCGACGACCTGCTGCAGATACGCGGCCAGCGCGGTCGACAGGCGCTCGACGTCGGCATAGGTGAGCGTGCGGCCGAACGCATGGAACGCCGGACGGTCGGCGAAGCGGCGCATCGCGTCGTCCAGCAGCGCGCTGACGGAAGGATGGCGATCGGCGTCGATCTCGGCGGGGATCGAGCCATACGACCCGGTCCAGTGTCTCTTCGTCATGTCTCACTCCTCTTTGGACGGCACGCCAGCATGCGTACCGTTCGCACGGGGCCTGCACGCCGGAGGGACGCGGGCCGCCGCCTGACCGGCGACTATCGCCCGCGCGACGCGCTTTGCAAATGATCCGGGCGGCCGAAAACATGATCGAAACGGACATGCGTGCTCGCTCCCTGTCCAGGCAACTCGTCCGCGCGCATATTCCCCGGCGCGAATTGCAAAGCAGCAAGCGGCATGGCGCGGCGTGTCGCCGTTCTTCATAATCGACGACCGTCCCTCATCCGCCGAGACCATGCAGCCGCTCGCCCTGGCCCCCGCCGACACCTTCTCGTCCGTTCGCTTCCTGCTGACCGACATGGACGAGACCCTCACGCATCGCGGCCGCCTCGCCGGGCAGACCTATGCGGCGCTCGAGCGGCTGCAAGCGCGCGGCATCCGCGTGATCCCGGTCACCGCCGCGCCGGCCGGCTGGTGTGACCAGATGGCGCGGATGTGGCCGGTCGACGGCGTGATCGCGGAGAACGGCGGACTCTTCATCCGGCGCAGCCCGGACGGGCACGGCGCCGAACGCCGCTATTGGCATGCGGACGATGCGCTCGACGGCGCACGCGACGCGCTCCGGCGCATCGCGCAGCATGTCGCGACGGCCGTCCCGCCCGCCCGCCGCGCGGACGACCAGGACTTCCGGCTGACGTCGCTCGCGTACGCACGCACCGGCGGCGACCAGGACGACCGGATACTCGACGCGCTGATCGAGGCCGGTGCCGACGCAACCATCAACAATCTGTGGGTGATCGGCTGGGTCGGCGGGTACGACAAGCTGTCGATGTCGCTGCGCGTGCTGGCGGATACGTTCGGCGTCGATGCCGGCGCCGCGCCCGGGTGCGTCGCCTATTCGGGCGATTCCACGAACGACGCGCCGATGTTCGGCTATTTCACGCATACGGCCGGCATGAGCACCGTTATCGAGTATCTGCCGCAGTTGTCCGCGCTGCCGCGATGGATCACGCAAGGCCCGGGCGGCCTCGGCTTCGTCGAGTTCGTCGACGCGATCCTGCGCGCGCAGCCCGGCGATCGGGGCTGACTACCCGCGCGGCGGGGTGGCGCCGGCGTATATCAGGGTGAACCCGGTGGCGGATGGGATCGTTCCCGCGCAGAATTGCGTGCCGTCAACGATATCGATTCGGACGCAGGATCCCGTCATGCTGCGCAGTGCGCTCTTGAAACCGACCGACGCCCGTCCCGCCCGGCTGCCGGACGCCGCTTCCGCGCACGCGTTGCGCGAGCAGCGCTTCACGCCGGCCAAGCTGGCCGTGCTGGTCGACGTGGCCGCGCAAGCCGGCCTCGATCCGGCCGCCGTGCTCGCCGGCACCGGCCTCGCGCCGGCCGACGTCGCGGACCCGTTCACGCTCACGTCGCCGCTGCAGTTCCTGACGGCCGCGCGCAACGCGGTCGCCCGCTACGACGGCCCCGACCTCGGCGTGCGCGTCGGCCGCCGGCTGCGCGCGTCGAGCTACGGGATGTACGGCTACGCGATGCTGTGCTCGGAATCGCTCGCGCACGCGTTCGATTCCGCCGTCAAATATCACCGGCTCGCGAACGGCATGCTGCCGATCCGCTGGGTCGAACAAGGCGATACCGCGTCGTGGCTGTTTCCGGACCGCCACGAAGTCGCGCTGCCCGATCTCGACGAGCCGCTGTACCGTTTCCTGATCGACATGCAGTTCGCGCTGCACGTGACGATCATCAAGGACGTGATGGGCGGATGGTGCGTGCCGGCGCGCGCGCAGTTCGCGCAGCCGCAGCCGCCGCACTGTGCGCTGCTGGCCGACGCGCTCGAATGCCCGATCGCGTTCGACCAGCCGCACCACGTGCTCAGCTATCCGGCGGCCTGGCTCACGCGCGCGCCGCAGCTCGCGAATCCGATCACCGCTGCGCAGGTGTCGTCGCACTGCGCGAGCCTGCTCGACGAAATGCGCAGCCAGGCCGGCGTCACGCGGCGCGTATACCAGGAACTCACGCGCACGCCCGGGCAGTTTCCGGACATCGACGCGATCGCCGAGATCCTGTGCATGACCTCGCGCACGCTGCGCCGCAAGCTCGAAGCCGAAGGCACGTCGTACAGCGAACTGCTGACGAGCGTGCGCAAGGCGCTCGCGATCGACTACCTCAGCACGACCACGCTCAGCACCGAGGACATCGCGCTGACGCTCGGCTTCAGCGACGCGGTGGGATTTCGCCACGCGTTCAAGCGCTGGACCGGCACGACGCCGAGCGACGTGCGACGCAAGCGCGGCGGCTGACGCCGCCGATCGAAGCTCAGCGTGCGTCGCCCGCCGCCGACGACGCGACCGCCAGCGCGAACTCGAACACCGCGCCGCGCCCGGCCCGGTCGACGAGCCGGATGTCGCTGCCGTTGAGCGCCAGCATCCGGTGCACGATCAACAGGCCGAGCCCGCCGCTCGTCGCGGTGCCGCCGCTCATCGGCCGCTGCGGCCGCTGGAACAGCCCTTCGCGCCGCGCCGCCGGAATCCCTGCCCCGGTATCCGACACGGTCACGACCACGCGGTCGCCGTGCGGCGCCAGCGCGATCTCGACCTCGCCGTGCGCGGGCGTGTGCCGCAGCGCGTTGTCGAGCAGGTTGGTCAGCACGCGCTCGATCATCCCGAGATCGGCCGACACGACCGGCACGCGCGGCGGAATCCGCGCATGCAGCGCGACGCCGCGCGATTGCGCGCTCAGCTCGAACTTCTGGAATACGTCCTGCACGAGATCGACCAGCGAGAACGGCTCGCGCTCGGCCTGCACGCCGCCCGATTCGAGCCGTGCGAGCTCGAACAGCGCCTGCGCGAGCCGCCCGACCTTCGCGCTCTGCGCGAGCGCGATCGACAGGTAGCGCCGCCGTTCGGGCTCGGCCAGCGTGTCGGCCTTCAGCGACAGCGTCTCCAGATAGCCGTGCAGTGACGTGAGCGGCGTGCGCAGGTCGTGCGAGATGTTCGTGATCAGTTCGCGCCGCTGCTGGTCCTGGCGCGTCAATGCGCGCCACTGGTCGCCGATCCGGTCGGCCATCTGCGCGAACGCGGATTCGAGCACCGCGATGTCGTCGCCACGACGGCCCGGCGGCAAACGCAGCACCGGCGGCTGCACATCAGCCGCGCCCGGCGCGCCGGGCGCACCGTTCGCGTCGAAGTCGCGCATCGCGGCCGTCAGCCGGCGCAGCGGGCGCGTGATGAAGCTGAATGCGGTAAGGCCCGCGAGCAGACCGAGCAGCGCGACGATCGCCATCGACCACAGCGTCGTGCGCAGCACGTTGCCGGCGTCGACGCGCGCGGCGAGCCGGTCGTGCGCCTCGCCGAGCAGCACCACGTAGATGTAGCCCGACGGCGGCTGCCCTGGCCGCTGCAGCGGCGCGGCGCTGAACACCTTGCGCGCGTCCGGGCTGCGCGGATCGTCGCCGAGGATCGGCAGCGGCTGGCCCGCGATGAAGCGCTGCACCGGCGCGAGATCGACACGGTCGCGCTTCACGTGGCCGGGCGGCGCATCGTCGCCCTTGATGCGCCCCGCGTTGTCGAGCAGGTACACCTCGACGCTCGGGTTCACGCCCATCAACTGGCCGAACAACGTGCGCACGGCGTCGGGGCGCAATCCGTTCGCGTCCATCAACGGCGCGCTGCCGGCGATGTTGGTGGCCAGGTCGCGCGACAGCGCCTGCACGACTTCCTTCTCGCGCATGTCGTTCGCGCGGATCTGCAGCCATGCCGACGCACCCGAGCACGCGAGCAGCAGGATCGAGAACACGAGCGACAGCCGCCGGGTGAGCGTGAGCTTCATCATGCATCCCGCTGACCCGGCGCGGCGAGCTTGTAGCCGCGCCCCCACACGGTGAGGATTCGCACGGGCTCGGCCGGATCGGCCTCGATCTTCGCGCGCAGCCGGTTGATGTGGGTGTTGACCGTATGTTCGTAGCCTTCGTGCTGATAGCCCCACACCGCATTGAGCAGGTCCATCCGCGAGAACACCTTGCCCGGATGCCGCGCGAAGAAATACAGCAGGTCGAATTCGCGCGGCGTGAGGTCGATGCGTGCGCCGTCGACGCTCGCTTCGCGCGCGATCGGGTCGATCGCCAGCCCGGCGACGTCGAGCGTGCCCGCGTCGAGCCGCGAATCGCGCGCGAGCGCATCGACGCGCCGCAGCAGCGCCTTCACGCGCGCGACGAGTTCGAGCACCGAGAACGGCTTCGCGAGGTAGTCGTCGGCGCCGAGTTCGAGGCCGAGGATCCGGTGCACCTCGCTCGATCGCGCGCTCGTGATGATGATCGGCGTGTAGCGCGTCATCGCGCGCGCCCGCCGGCAGATTTCGAGGCCGTCGACGCCCGGCAGCATCAGGTCGAGGATCAGCGCGTCCCAGCCGCCCTGTTCGAGCAGGCGCAGCCCTTCGGCGCCGTCCGCGCTGTGCACGACTTCGTAGCGCTCGTCGCGCAGGTGCAGGCTCAGCACGTCGGCGATGTCGGCGTCGTCCTCGACGATCAGGATACGTTTCGGTTGGTCCATGGCGGTGGGCGGCGGCACGTCGGAGCGGGGCTCGGTCACGGTTGTCGGGCGGCGATCGGAGCCGGCGCGAAGCACGGCGGAAGGCCGCACTGCCGTCATTGTGCAAAATTTTGCGGCGGCAAGGGATCACATTTCGTTTATGTTTGCGCCGCGCGTGCGCCGTCAGCCCACGCCGTCAAGGGCGGGCGCGGCAATCTGGCCCCTGAAACGCGATGTCGGACACGCCGGGTGGCACGCTCGATCGACAGCGCAAGGTTCGCAAGCCGACGGATCGGCGTCGCCCGTCCCTCAACCTCTCGATTGCCGCGGCACGATCCGGGCATGGGCCGCCCGCGACGCGCCTCTGCGTTCCGCGTCGCGCATGAGCTTCGTGAGTTCGCGCAATCGCTCGGCAGAAATTTCGTCGCGTTCCAACCCTTCGCGGCCGTCCACCCCGGCGCGACTCCCGAACGTCGAGCGACGCGGTCCGGTCGACGCAATGTCGGACGCCATCCCACCCACGATCGACTTCACATTCGATGTCGAAGGAGAAGCGTTGTCGATGCCGTCCGTTTGCATCCGTGCGATCCACTCGATCGTCATCGCATCGTCTTCGCTCACGCCTTCCATGCGAAAAATGCCGGGCGCACTTGGCGAGCGATCGGCTCGGCGCAGCACCGTACGCAGGAATCCCTTCGCGAATCCTATGCGGCTGAATTGCCAGTCGGCATCATGCTCGACAAGGTCATCGTTGACGGTCTGCTGCATCGAGATGTGGTCGGTGTATCCCGCATAGCCTGTCGGCTCGCCGGGAAAGTACTGAAAATCCAGCGATGGCGATGCGTCCGGCCGCGGTACGCGTGGTGCCGCCTGCTTTTGCCTGCTGTTGTTCACTGCCGCCACGAACGCCAGCAGACCGGCGCACGCGCCGACCAGGATGGCAAGGACCGTCTGCTTCATCGTTCGTCGGACGCGCTAGCGGCAGGTGTCGTTGCCGGGCGTTTCCGGGGCCGCGATCAGGCGCGGGTCCAGTTCGGTCAAACCGTCTTCGAGTCATGTCCGTGCCCGCCGTCGAAGGACGCTGCCAACGTCAGCGGTCGGCGCGACACAGGCGCTGCCGTCGCCGAAGGTGCATGCGTGCGTCGATGCGAGGAGCGCGAGGCCCGGGGAAATGCGGCCGGCCGCACCGCCAAGGACGACGCGGCCGTAACGCTTGGCAGGCCGAAGCATCCGGCCCGCGGGGCCGTCAGCGATGCGCGTCACCTGCGAGCCGCGCGTGCAAGGCCTCGATCGACGTTGCGACGAACGACGAGAACGCGCGAATCCGCGCGGTGTCGCGCAGGTCCGGATGAGTCAGCAGCCACAGGTCGGTCGCCAGTTCGTCGATCCGGCCGCCCAGCCGCACCAGATCGCGCTCGTCGTCGGCCAGGTAGCACGGCAACACGGCTGCACCGATGCCGGCGCGTGCCGCGGCGAACAGGCCGAGCAGCGTATCCACCCGATACCCGCAACGCGCATCGGCGCCGTGGGCATGCATCCATCGCTCGAGCGGCCGGTAACCCATCCGCCGGTCCGGCCCGACCCACGCGAGATCGTCGGCGCGCTCGCGCCACCCGGGTGCCGCATAGACGGCCTGTGCGATCGTACCGACCCGGCGGCCGATCAGCACCTCAGGCGGCGACGACGACGGGCGGATCGCGACATCGGCCTCGCGCTTCGACAGGTCAAAGACCGCGTTCGACACGGACACTTCCAGCGTGATCTCCGGGCAGGCATGCCGGAACGCGGCGAACACCGGCGACAGCAAGCCCGACAGTAGCGTATCGGTCGTCGTCACGCGCACGGTGCCCGATGGCCGCACGTCGCGACCGGCCACGCGCCGCTCGACGCCATGCACCTCGTCCTGGATCCGTTCGGCGGCAGCGGCGGCGTCCTCGCCGGCCGGCGTCGGCGCATAACCGGCGCGGGTGCGCTCGAACAACTTGACGCCCAGTTCGGCCTCGATTGCCGCGAGGCGGCGAAACACCGTCGCGTGGCTGATGCCGAGCCGCCGCGCCGCGCCCGCGAGCGAACCGGCCTGCGCCACCGCCAGCACGAGCCGCAGATCGTCCCATGACAGCCGCTGTTCATTCATGCAAACCTCGTTTGCGAAACTGGCCAATTCCCGTTCATTTTCGCAACGCGTACCGTATCAGGCAAATCCCGGCGCAAGCCGCCTTCACCGGCACACCATGAGGAACGCCGCCCATGCACACGCTGATCGTTCATTGCCATCCCGAACCCCGCTCGTTCAACGCCGCGCTACGCGACACCGCCGCGCGGACGATGCGCGCGCTCGGCCATGACGTCGAGGTGTCGGATCTCTACGCGGACGGGTTCGATCCGGTCGAGGCGCCGCGCCACTACCCGTGTCGCGCGAACGCCGACGTGTTCTCGGCGCTGGTCGAACAGCGCCACGCGAGCACGCATGCCACGCTGCCCGCCGACGTGCGCCGGGAGATCGCCCGGCTCGAGCAGGCCGACCTCGTGGTGTTCCAGTTTCCGGTCTGGTGGCATGCGGCGCCCGCGATGCTGAAGGGCTGGTTCGATCGCGTGTTCGTGAACGGCGGCCTGTACACGGGCAGCCGCCGCTACGATCGCGGCCACTTCCACGGCCGACGGGCGATCTGTTCGGTCACGACCGGTGCGCCGGCCGCGACGTTCGGCCCAGGCGGGCGCAGCGGCGACATCGGCCTGCTGCTGTGGCCGATTCATTACTCGCTGCATTACATGGGATACGACGTGCTGTCGCCGGTGCTCGCGCATGGCGTGCAGGACGCGCACGGCGGTTACGCGTATCAGGACGATGCGGCGCTGGCGGGCGAACTGGCCGCGCATCGCGACACGCTCGCGCGCCGGCTCGCGAACTGGCAGACGGACCGGCCGCTGCGATTTCCGGGTTGGGATGACTGGGACGAGCACGGGACGCTCAAACCGGGAATCGTCGGGTACGACCGGTACGTGCGCGGGTGTGCGTGAGCCCCTTCACGGGAAATTCCGTGATGCTGCGTCGAATTGACTTGCGCCCGGACAGGAGGAAAGGCTGCGGGTAAGGCTGGCCCGACCTGTTCGACGCGCAGCGCGTTCGGGGCGGCACGGCAGCTCGCCGATGCGCGAGACCGCCCAGGCGCGGCGGGACCGGTGACGACGTTCGGCACGAACCTGCATGCCGCCCGCCTGGCCACGCCGTTCAGGTCAGCAACGGGCATCGCACCTTGCAATCGCTCCGGACCACGAGTTCGCAGATACGTTACCCCGCGACTCTCTCGAACGTATCCGCATTGGTCTGGACGGCATGTGCCCATCCAGACTCCGATGATCGTGAGCCTGGCCGAGGCGCCTGGCTGGTAACGACATGCCATACCGTCTGCAGCGTGCCGTCACGCAGCATGCCCGTGAAAGAACAGATCACGGTAACCCGGTCATTCGATATGCCGAAAGCGAAGTTGATGCAATCGCCGAACCAGACGCCCGAGACAGGCAGATCGTGACCGAAGAAGGCGCTGTCCTGCAACGCGGTGCTGAATACGCCACGAATGGCGCCCTCCTTGTCGTCGGTGATGGAAAGTGTGGAGCCGTATTGATTACGCCACGTACCGATCCAGTTCATAACGCACCTCCGGAGCACGCGATCACGCGCCAATGGGCCGAGCGTTCCAGGCGCCGGCGCCTTCTCGCGGCAATCGGGCTCGCAAAGCCGGCGCCGCGCATGGGCGAGCACCGTCGTGACAGGAAATCCTGGCGCGAATCCAGCAATAGTGATGTATCACCAGCGCCCACGGCGCCGGCATGACGATCAAAAAGTATAGACGCTCGTCGGATGATATGAGGCGGTGCATGTGGCGATCCGGCCAGTGCGGACGCTTGTGTTCCCCCACTTTGTTGACCACACGATGCCGTCCGGCACGAAGGCTCGCCTGCGTCGACATGAGCCGATCAAGGGGCCCGCACGTTTTCCCATTGCTGCTGCGGTCGCCACGACGGCGTCGGGAAGATGTCGAGCAACTTTCTCGCCTGAACCGCTTGGGGTTTCTGGATGAAATTCGCGCGGCTCGCTCTGTCAACGCCCCGTCGTTGCAACGGTTATCTCGACGGCGGACAACAGAGCGCGCCGTCACGTTCCTGCCAGTCGGAAAGTCGGGCCGGCGCCCGCGTGACGACGTGACCTGCTGCATGCCGCCACGCAGCATCGTCAACCACGGGCGCGCGACCAATCCCCGCGCGCCGCCCATGCATGCTCAGTATGACTTGCCGCCCACCGTCGCCGATTCCAGTTCGCGCGTGATGATCTGCGTGCCGCCCACATCGGCGACCGACTTGACCATGCCGACACCCGGCGCGAGCCAGTCGTCCGCGATCGTCTTGCTGGTCAAGGCCGGGTTGGTGAAGGTCTCCGTCGTGTGATAGTGGCATGCGTTCGCGAAGACCTTGCCGTTCCGGAGGCTGACCGTTTCGCGCGCGACGTAGGTCCGCTGGATCGAGACGGACGTTTGCGCGCCGCCGGACGGAAAGACGGGCGTATCGACATAATTCACCGTCTCGCTTCCCGTGAGCCCGATCGTCTCGACATAGGGCGGCGAGTTCACATCGCGCAACGCGAGCGTGCTGCCGCTGTAGACCTCGCCGCCGTAGTTCGTGCGCACGCCGTTGCCGACGAGGTAGTAGTGATTGGTCTGAATCGGCGAGCCGGTCGTGGTTTCGGCCTGCTGCGTGAGCGCCACGCCCTCGAACGTCGCCGGCGCGAAGGTCCGCGTGTACACGCCATTGTCGACCGCCGGGCTCTGCGCCGTCGCTTGCGTGTACATGTGCAGTTGCACGGTATCGCCTTGCTGGTAGACCGGATCGCACTCGACGTTCGAGGCGGTCGGCGAACCCGAATTGCCATCGGATGTGCCCGTCGTTGGCGTGCCGCCCGTCCCGCCGCTGCCGCCGTTGTTGGTCGTGCCCGATCCGCCGGACGCCGCGGGCGAGGAATTGTCGTCGCCACCGCCGCAAGCGGTCAGCGCCAGGCAGGTCAATGCAATCAGTGCAA
>NZ_JACCQC010000058.1:0-11037 GCF_015712225.1 Burkholderia sp. 9775_39
TCGACAGCGACGTGATCGAGCTGTTAGCCGACGAGAGGCCGGTCGACGTGGAAGACGACAACGACGTAACCGAGCTGTTAGCCGAGCTGAGGCCGGTGGACAGCGAGTTGATGCCGGTCGAGGTCGAGGTCGAGAGAGAGCCGATCGAGCTATTAGCCGAGGAGAGACCCGTCGACGTGGAAGTCGAAAGCGACGTAACCGAGCTGTTTGCCGAGCTGAGGCCGGTGGACAGCGAGTTGATGCCGGTCGAAGTCGAAGTCGACAGCGACGTGATCGAGCTATTAGCCGACGACAGACCCGTCGAAGCCGACGTCGACAGACTCGTGATGCTCGACGTCGTCGTGCTCGCAACCGAATAGAGCTGGCTGCCGTTGATCGCGTCGGTGCTGGTGGCCGTGACGAGGCCCGCCGCGACGTTCTGGATACGGCGTTCCGAGCCCGACTGCCCGACGCTGACGACACCGCCCGCCGAATTGGCGCCGGCGAAGTTGCCGAACGTCTGACCGCCGATCGTGGCGCTGCTGACGGTGGTGGTGCCGCCGGACGTCGCCGTTGCCGCACTGGTCGTCAGCGCGTTGTAGCCGAGGGCGACCGAGTTTGCGACGCTCGCGGTCGAATTCGAACCGAGTGCCGTGCCGTAGCTTCCGGACGCCACGGCTGCCGCGCCGACCGCGACCGCGCCGGCGCTGCCGCTGGCCGTCGAGCCGTTACCGAGCGCGAGTGCGTCCGTACCGCTTGCGATCGAGTTGGCGGCAAAGCTGCCGACGTTACCGAGCGCGATCGCGCCGGTGCCGTTCGCGGTTGCCGCATTGCCGACGGCAATCGCACCGTTGGTACCCGTCGCCGAGGCCGAGCTGCCGATGGCGACGGAACTGTTGGTCGCCGTGCTGCTGTTGCCGAGCGCCACGGAGCCCGTGCCGCTCGCCGAGTTGCTGTTGCCGAGCGCGATGGCGCCGGAGCCGTTCGACGTGTCGTTCGCGCCGATTGCCAGCGCGCCCGTGCCGGTCGCGCTGTTCGGATCGCCGATCGCAACGGCGCCGTCGCCGCTTGCGCTCTGGCCTCGGCCGATCGCGACCGCGCCGCCGGCCGAGGTCGCGCTGTTCGCCGTCGTGCCCGACGAGCCGATTGCCACGTTTCGGCCCGTTGCGCCGGAGACGACGCCGTCGCCTTGCGCGATGCCATACGCACCATTGACCGTCGCACCACGGCCAACTGCAATACCCGACGTGGCGGCCGACACGACGGACGACTGCCCGCCGATCGCGATACCGTCCGACGCGGCGGACTGCGCGCCCTTCGTCGCGTTGCTGCCGATTGCGACCGCGCCGGCGCCCGAAGCGATGGTCGAGTTCGCATATGAAAGCGGGGTGGTGCCATTACCGGCTGCACCGCCGATTGCGACCGAATTCAATGCGTTGGCCGTTGCCCCGAAGCCGAGCGCGGTAGAACCGGCGCCGCTGGCGGTCGACTCGAGACCGGCGGACGTGCCCCAGAGCGCAGCAGATGACAGGAAGCCCGTCGCCGTACCACCGGTGCCGGTCACTTGCGCGAATGCACCATAAACAGTGGCCGCGAGATTGTTGTTGCCGCTGGAGTTGCAGCCCGCAACCGTGGAGTAAGTGCCGGATCCGTCGACGGGATAGGCATTGGTGTTGCCTGTCGTCGTGCGGCCGACGGTGCCGTTGCCACCGCTCGACGTACACGACGAAACGGTGAATTGGCTACCGTTCGTCGTGCCTGGAACGAAGGTATTGGCGCCGGCGAGCGACGGGAGCATTGCGACGGCGGCCAATACTGCGGCAGTGACGGCCGACTTGTTCGGCTTGCCCCGTGCCGAATCGTGTTCCGATGCCGCGACCCAGGCGCCAAGCGCTTCGTTCCAGATCGAGCGGTATGTGCGGTTCATGTCCTGCTACCTCCAAATGTGCACGCCACACACCGGTCTCTTTTGTTAGAGGGTTACTCCGTGCGCTCGCGCGAATCTCAAAATTGATGGGCGGAGTTTATTGGAGGAGGATTTTAGAGATTGACAAACAGTGATAAATGAACCGTTTTGAAAGTTAAAGAATGGTTAATGCATCGAGTTTTGATGTACTGGGTGTGAATGAATTTGAAAGATGTAAGAATGTGTCGTGTAGGGTTTGAATTTTTCTGGCGAGACGCTACATTATATATAAAAATCAATGGCTTACGATGGTTGTGTGCGATGGGCAACAGATCGAATCGACTCAAAAGTAAGACAAATGAAATAGCAAACGTTTGCGCAACCCTGCATTCTTTCATTTCAGTAAGGATTGTTTGGCTATGACGAGATAATATATTTGCCTAATTATTAACTTGTTAAATGTTTGGTGTAAATTGAATTGGTTTTTGTATTTGGAGATTATTTTATAATCGAATTTACCTGGCACGAGGCGCATTGGGTTGTGCCGATCTGCGCATCCAGCCCGGCGCGGGGGCCCGTGCGACGGGCGTTCCGGGCCGCCCGATCCGTCGAAGTTGTAAAAAAGTGCTACGGAGCGACAAATGAAACAATTCGCGGAAATTTATCGGATTTGTCCTATTGACGATCGCGTTGGTATCGGTGTTAAGGCGGAATCGGTACGCACGCCGGAAGTCGAGCAGGCAGGGGGAGCGGCTGTTTCGCGGGGTGTGTCGACAGGTCGTCAAAGACCGCAGGTCGGCGTCGGGTCGGCGGCGGCCGAAATGTCAGATCGAGGGTGCGGCAATTTGTCCGTCATGCCATCGGCGGATCGACGTGTCGAAGAAAAATAGGGATTGATCGAATGTGTCGCGCACGCCACATTCGGTCCACGGGCGTGGACCCAACCGGGGGCTTGCCGCATGACCGGCGGCAAGCCTTCGACTTCACTTCTTCAGAAACCGCAGCGCGAACCGCGCCATCCGCGGCACGAACATCGGGCGCAGCAGGCGCTTGTCGTATCCGGCCATCCGCCGGTCGTTCTCCGCGAGACACAGCTCGATCAGCTCGCGCGGGTTCAGCGCATCGCCGATGTCGGCGGTGCCGGTAGCCGGGAAATTCGCGTCACGCGCGGCGCCGTCGGCATCGATGCCGCGCGCGATGCTCATGCGGTCGCGGATCAGTTGCACCCACACGGCCGCCACGCGTGCGAAGAACCACGGCCGGCGCCACCACGGCATCGTGCGCCAGTACCACGCGTACCAGTTCACGAAGAACAGGATGTGGCGGCCTTCTTCCTGGATCACGGGCTCGAAGGTTTCGACCAGTTCGGGCGGGAAATAGCCGGAGCGCTGCGCGGAGCGGAACAGGCCGAACGCGAAAAAGCTGTCGATGCATTCGCTGAAGCCCGTCATCATCCACGACCATTCGGGGTCCTTCGGTGCCGGATAGGGCGGCTCGGGCGCCAACTGGATGCCGTACGCCTCGACGAGCTTCGACAGCACGACCTTGTGGCGGGCTTCCTCGCCGCCGTCCATCTCGAGCGCGCGGCGCAGCAGCGGATCGTCGACCGTCGCGGCGTAGGTCGCCACGCGGATCGACGCGCGGCCTTCGGTTTGCACCGCGATGTCCCAGATCGGCAGCGACGTGAGCCGCCTGAGTTCGGCCGGCTGGAGTGCCGGCCAGTCGATCACGGCCGGCTTGTACGGGTTGTGTGTGTCGAGCAGCATCCGACAGAACATCTGCTTGTGCGCATCGGAACCGATCCGGACCGAACCTTGCCTCTCGAAGGTCCAGTTGCGCATCGCGTGATCTGCGGCTGCATGCTCTTCCTGCAGCGTGTCAGTCATGGCTATTGTTATGCGATTACGGATCGAAAGATTCTTGCACAGCTTCCGTCATCGCGTATTTTCGAGCGGCCATGGGCACGCCGGCCCCCGCGGATGTCACGCGTTCGTGTCGACCCAGAGGCGGCCCCAGCGCGACGCGTAGGCGAGGGCGTGTTCTTCCTCGAAGAAGAAATCGATGGCGTCGAACGACACGGAGCGCGGCGACGGCCCGCCGCTCGCGCGTTCGATGGTCAGGTTGGCGGCGAACAGCCCGTTCGGCAACCGGGCGGCAGCGGGAGCGACTTCATAGCCCTTGTAGCGGATCGTACGGTTCATGGCGTGCGCGGAAAAAGTTCGGACTTTCAGCGTACGAAAACCTGCCGGCGGCGTGAACCAATCTTTCGGCCAATGCAAATCACGCGGCGGGCTGAATCGTTATCGGGGTGGTACGCGGAAACGGTATGTGCGAGAGGCGAAGACGGCGCGTCCGGCACATCGCCATGCGCGGGAAGACGCGCCGCGCGGCCCTGTCGAATCTTGTCGATCAGGGCCGCGCGGCGGAATACGGGGGTTACTGGTTGGCGACCTTCAGTACGGGCGCGAGCGCATCGACCGAGGCCGCGTGCGAGGCCGCACGATGCGACGCGAACGCGAGCGCGAATTCGGCCGCTTGCGCGCCGACTGTCTCGAGCTGTGCCGCCACCTTCGGATCCGAGCAGCTGTCGGCGCTTTCGAAGCGCGTTTCCAGCGTGTTGACGGTTGCGCCGAACGGCGTCGGCCAGCCGCGCAGCGCATGAACGATCGAGCGCAGCGACGTCAGCACGGTGCCGGCCGCCTGCCAGCCGTACGCGGTGACGATCAGGCCGACCGCGCGGCCGTCGAGATACGGGCGTTCGTCCGCGCGCAGTTCCTCGAGCGTGTCGAGCGCGTTCTTCACGAGACCGGACACGCCGCCGTGATAGCCGGGCGTCGCGATGATGATCGCGTCGGCCTGGCGCACGGCGTCGATCAGCTCGCGCTGCGCGTCGGTCAGCGTTTTGTGTTCGGGGGCGTAGTGCGGCAGCGTATGCAGGAACGGGCCGTCGAACAGGCGCGTGCGTGCGCCGGCGGCCTGCGCGCCGCGCAGTGCGAACGACAGTGCGCGTTCGGTGGACGATGCGGCTCGGGTGGTCCCGCCGATGCCGACGACGAACGGGCGGCGGTGTTGATCGAATGCAGTCAAGGGGCGCTCCTGGGATTGGCTTGCCCGGCTAAGCACAGGCTTAAAACCAGATGGTAACGACCCCGTCGCCACTCTGAAAACGACTTTTCGTTCTATCGATATGCCGCGTGGCGGGGGCAATCGTGTGCGCGGCCGCGCAGATCGATAGCAGAAATGCTTGGTTGGGACGGTGCGCCACGGTCGATAAGATGGACTCGTCTCCTCCATGATGTCTCTACTGACATGGGTTGGCCCCGCCGCGCGGATGCAGGCGGGGCTTTTTTTCGTCCTCGACCGGAAAACGGGGTGCGATGCGCGGCGGCGCGGCCCGTTACTCGAACACCGGCCGGAAGAAGCTGCGCTCGTAGCTGACGATGCAGCGCGTTTCCTCCGCGTAGCGGAACGCGGCCTGGCAGGCCGGATCGTCCTTCGAGCGTTCGCGGTAACGCTCGTATTCGGCGAGGCTCGGGAACGAGAACATCGCGAGCGCGATGTTGCTCGCGCCTTCGGACGGCAGGAAGTAACCGTGATGCGTGCCGCCGAACTGCTCGACGAGCGGAATCCACATCTTGCCGTAGGTTTCGAATTCGACGAGTTTGTACGGATCGACGACGTAGCGAAGGAAGCAGGTGATCATGGGCGCTCGCGATGCGGTGACGGAGCAGCGAGTCTGGAGTGTGGGATGGCACGTGTCAACGGCGTGCGCGCCGGGGACGGGCCTCGCCGCGCGACTTCATGGCGTGCTCGGTTGCTTGCGCGAACAACGACCGGTGCTTCGATGCGTTCGCCAAGACGCGCACGCTGCATCGGAACGCACCGTCTCCACCACGTCCTCCGCCACCCGCGCTACCCCGGGATTTTTACGACATTTTTTCTTGCGACGGCTGCCGGCGCGCTCCTAGACTTCGTGCATCTTCACCACGGAGCCTGGCCATGTCGATACCCTGGAACGCGATCGCCGAACGCACCCCTGCCGCACCGCCTTTGGTGTGTGCCGATCGGGTGATCGTCCGGCGTTTCGATCCGGCAGTCGACAGCTATGCACAACTCACGCCGATGCTGCACCGCGCGTTCGCGCGACTCGGTGCGATGGGGCTCAATTGCACGTGCGTCGATCAGGACGAAGACGTCACGCGCCGCCGCGCGGAAGCGGGCGAATGCTATGTCGCCGTGTGCGGCGGGCGTGTCGTCGGCACGGCCACGCTGTATGCGACCGATCCGTCGTCGGCCTGCTCGTTGTACCGGCGCGAAGGCGTCGCGAGCGTGCGTCAGGTGGCGGTGGACCCGGCTTGCCAGAGTCGCGGGATCGGCGCGTTGCTGCTGTCGTTCGCCGAGCAGTGGGCCGCGTTGCGCGGCTATGCGCTGCTCGCGCTCGATACGCCGCATCCTGCTGCGCACCTGCTGGCATTCTATGGCGCGCAGGGTTTCGAGGTGGTCGACGTGATGCGCTTCGCCGGCAAGTGCTACGACAGCGCGATCCTGTGCAAACGGCCCGTTGCACGTGCGGCACGCCGCGTGTTGCCGGCAGCGCGGCTGGCTGCGCGCGTGGCGGCGGTGCGGCGTGTCATGCAGGCGTGGGCGCCGCGCATCGTCGCGATGGCCCGGCGCGAGTCGGGCTGGCGTCGCGCCGGACGTTTCGCGGCGCGCCGAGCGGCCGGTGCGGCCGGTGCGGCCAGTCGTCGGTCGTCGCCGTGGCGGCCGCGTCAGCACGGCCGCTTCGTGGCGCGATAGCGGCGGGCAGGGCGCCTGCTCGTGCCGCAGGCGCGTCGCGCGGCCTTCCCGCGAAGACGGGGCGCGGATCGCTCGATGAACCGGTGCGGTCACGCGCCGCGATGGCCGAAGGAACGAACCTGCTCGATGAACGCCGCGTCGAGCGGCACGCAAACGCGTGTTTGCGTCATTCGGCGCGGTCGCGCGTCTCGCCGCCGCCTTTCGCGAGGCGCCATGCGATCGCGCCGAGCACGCCGACCGCAATCACCAGTGCGCCCCACAGCACGTAGCGGCGCCCGGCATCCGCATCGGCGGCTGCCGCCGGCGCGACCGCGGACACCGGCAGCGCCGCGCCGACGCGGGCGGGCCGCACTTCCGGCGCCATGCCGACCAGCAGTGCGTCGCGGCTCACGGCCGACGACACGAGCGACGCATCGCCGACGCCGAGCGTAAACGGCGGCGTGCCGCGCGCGACGAAGGTCAGCGCGGCCGGATGCCAGCCGATCGCGACGGCCGGCTGGCCGCCGCCGAGCCCGCCGTTGCGCATGTCGACGACGATTCGCCACGCGCGATCCGTATTCGCGACGAACTCGAACGGCGGATTGCGCTGCTCGCCGCCCTTGCCCTGCAGCCGGAACAGCACGGCGGACGCGACGTCGCGCCACGGCACCTGCGCATCGGCGCGGCTTTGCAGTGTCGCGCGCGCGACGGTGTTCGGCTGCGGCAGGTCGATGCGCACGCGGTCGACCGGATACGCGCCGTCGGTGTCGAACAGATACTCGCCGGGCGCACCGCCGGCGCGTATCCGCACGGCATCGCGCCACTGGCGCGGCACGGACGCCGTGTCGGTGCCGCGCGCGTCGCGCGGATGCGTCTCGACGTCGATCGACGCGATCGCGGGCGCGCCGTCGAGCCAGTCGAGCCGCAGGTAGCGCGGCGCCGCGCCTTCGAGCGCGATGCGCTCCTGCACCAGCATGTCGTTGCCGCGGCCGACCTTCAGCAACTGCGTGCTGCCGAGCGCTCGCCAACTGCGCAGGTCGTCGCTGGCTTCGACGGACACGCGCCCCTGGTAGCTGTCGTCGTCCACGTGCACGAGCAGTGCATCGATGCTGCCGTCGGCATGCGACAGGTCGACGAGATCCGCGCCGTGCCTGCCGTGCGAAGGCGTCGCGACGGCCGCGCGCAGCGCGCCGTCCGGGCCGACCGTCACGCCGAGCGGCGCATTGCCGTGTTCCGCGCGGACGGGCGGCAGCGGGAACCAGTGCACCGGCGTGCGGGACGGCGGCACGCCGGATGCGGCCGCGGCGGGTGCATCGAGCGAGTACGGCACCGGCTCGCCCGCGCCGTTGAAGACGCGCACGTCGCCGAGGTCGTCGCGCCGGCTCGCCGCATACACGGGCTGTGGCACGGTGAGCTGGTAATACGCGGCGCTGCCGTCGAGGTCGAGCGCGAAGCGCTGCGTGACGCGGCCGGCGTTCGGCGCGCCGTCGGCTGCCGCGAACGACGCGAGCAGGCTCAGCCCGAACAGGGCGGCGAGTCGTTTCATGGCTGGCCGTCCTGTTGCGCGGCGGCCTTCGGCGGCAGCGGCGAGAAATAGCCGATCAACAGCAGCAGCACGCCGATACCGATGAACGACACGATGCGCTCGATGCCGGTGACGTGCGACAGGTCGAACAGGAACAGCTTGACGACCGTGAGCGCGAGCAGCGCGGCGCCGATGAACCACAGCGGTCGCAGCCCGCGGCGCGTGGCCCAGATCGTGATTGCGAGCGCGCAGACCGTCCAGTACACGGACACCGACGCCTGCACGAGCGTCGACTCCGCCATCGCGCCGAATTCGTACGGCACGCCGGCCCAGTGATGCAGCGTGCGCAGCAGGATCGCGTTCAGCCACAGGAACCCGGTCGCGCCGCCCGCACCCAGCAACTCGACGCGATACGCGTCGAACGACCAGCCGAGCCTGCGCGCGCGCACGAACCACGACGCGGCGAGCGCATAGACGACCGCGAGCACGAGATCGAGCGGATTGAACAGCGGCACGCGCGCCCAGCTTCCGCCGTCCTGCGTGAAGTTCGCGTAGAAGGTCCACGCCCACATCACGACGATCAGCGGCAGCGACGCGAACGCACAGAGGCGGGCGATGCCGTCGCGGCGCGTGAGCCACATTCCGGCGAATGCGAACAGGCTCCAGCCGACCATGAACACCTGCTGGATGCCGAACGACGACAGCACGGTATCGATGTCGTAGCCCAGGTTGAAGCGGTGATGCAGCGTGCGCAGCATCAGCGCGTTGAACCACAGGAATACGGTCGCGATCGCCATATAGTCGACGACGCGCGGATGCCACGCGAGGCCGAGCGATTTCAGGCGACGCAGCCACGCGACGAATGCGACGAACACGAGACCCTGCGCGACGTCGAGCGGATTGAGCAGCGGCAGCCAGAAGAGCGGAGAGGCGTCGCCGTCGCTCGCCGTGCTGGCGATGCTCCACAGCCACAGCAGCGCGGCGAGCGGCGCGGCTCCCCACACCTGATACGCACGCGGGAACGCGGCGACCGGCCAGCGCAGGCGCGAGCCGGGGCCCGATACGAGCAGGAGCAGCGCGCCGAAGCCGTACGCCCATGCGCTCCAGCTCCACGCGCCTTCCGGGACGAACGTGCGCAGGCGCCAGAAACCCTCGAGCGAGAACAGTCCGCACAGGGTCCAGAACGTCAGCGTATGCAGCGGCGCGAGAATGCCTGCTGCAACGGCGGACGCCGTGCCGTTCGCGGCGGCGGCGCCGGTCGTGCCGCGCGACTGGCGCCACAGCAGCGCGAGCCCCGCGCCGACGGCGATCGGCCACGCGAACGCGCCCATGCCCGACAGCGGCGCTTCGTGCGCGTCGAACGCGCGCAGCGCGAGCAGCGCCAGCACCGGCGTGAGCGCGAGCGCGGGCCATTCGGCGAGCGGCCATGCGAGCCGGCGGCGCGCGACGTGCGCGAGCCATGCGGTGCCGGCCGCGAACAGCGCGGTCGTATCGACGACGAAGCGGTCGGCATGCAGGTCGACATGGCGGCTCGCATAGACGAGGATCTCGTGCAGCCCGCCGCTGACCCACCACAGCAGCCCCCACGCGGCGGCCGCGACACCGATCTCCGGCATCCACGCGTGCCACGCGCGCGCTTCGCCGCGCCCGTGCAGCCACCAGCCGGTGAACAGGCCGGCGAGCGCGATCAGCAGCATCGCGATATACGGGCTGTTGAGCACCGGCAGCGCGGCCGTGTCGGCCGGGCCCAGCAGGCTCGTGAAGAACGCGCCGGCCGCGGCGACCTGCATCAGCAGCCCGAAGCCGAACGCGAGCAGGCGCTTCTGGCGCACGCCGAGCCACACGACGGCCGCGCCTTCGATGGCCCACGCGGCGCTGGTCGTCGGCCCCGAAAACGCGAGCGGCACTGCGAGCGTCGCGAAGATCACCGCGAGCGCGAGCATCGATTCGAACAGCAGGCCGAGGCGGTCGCGGCGGCGCGCGAGCCATGCGGCGACCGCGACGTAGAACGCCGACAGCGCGACCGCGCTCCACGCGAGCCCGAACGGCATGCCTTTGACGAGCGACGCCTGCAGCGCGGTCGCGACGATCGGCGTGCCGAACACGAGCGTGCCGTCCACGTAGTGTCGCAGCGCGAGTTCGCGTTTCACCGCATACAGCAGCGCGATGCCGACATACATCAGGAAGAACAGGATGAGGAACGGCTCGGTGCTCGCGAACAGCGCGGGACGATAGGCGGTCACGCCCCACGCGGAGCCGATCGTGAACGTGAACACGAAGCCGAGCAGGTTCAGCGGGCGCCACGCCTTGAACCACGCGATCGCGAAGATCCCTGCGTTCAGCAGTGCGTAGTAGCTGAACAGCGCGACATGGTTGCCCTGGCCGGTCGACAGCAGGATCGGCGCGAGGAAGCCGCCCGCGCTGCCCATGAATGCGAGCGGCAGCGCGTTCTGCCGCACCGCGAGGAACGCGCTCAGCGCGCAGACCGCGACCATCAGCGGGAACGCGGCGCCGACGGGCAGCAATGCATACAGCTTGGTCGCGGCGAAGATCGTCAGGTACAGGATGCCGACGCCGCCGCCTTGCAGCACGAGGCCGTACGCGGCGCGACGCGCCCGCACGCGCCAGCCGATCGCGAGCAGCGCAGCCGCGGCGAGCGCCGTGCCCGCGAGGCGGAACTCGATCGGCAGCATGTCGTTGTCGGCCGCGTACTTGAGCAGGAACGCGACGCCGAAGAACAGCACGATGATCCCGACGCGCACGACCGTGTTGCCGCCGAGCAGCCAGTCGCGCGCGGCGCCGAATGCGCGTTCGGCGATGCCGGGTTCACGGGGTGCGGGCGGGGCAGGGC
>NZ_JACCQC010000059.1:0-9878 GCF_015712225.1 Burkholderia sp. 9775_39
CCCGAGGAGCCCACGACGTGAACGACACCCCCGATCGCCCCGACGACCTTCCCGCCGATCCCGACCGCCGCCGCTTACTCGGCGGCCTCGCCGCGCTCGGCGCCGGTGTCGCGCTCGCCGGCTGCGAAACCACCGCGGGCAACGCGCCGCGTTCGGCCGCCGACCTGCGCATCGACGAGGCGTTGCGCCAGCGCGTGCGCCACATCGTCGTGATCTATGCGGAAAACCGCAGCTTCGCGAACCTGTACGGCGATTTCCCGGGTGTCCGTTATCCGCTGAGCGAAGTGCGGCCCGAGCATGCGCAGCAGCTCGACCGCGACGGCAAGACGCCGCTGCCGGTGCTGCCGAAGATCTGGGGCGGGCTCGTGCCGCAGGCGCAGGAAGTGGACGGCAAGCGCTACGCGATCGCCGAGCGCGACATCGACAAGCTGCCGAACGCGCCGTTCCGGATTACCGATGCGCAGGGCAAGCCGCTGCCGAACGGCGTGATCACGCGCGACCTGTGGCACCGCTTCTACCAGAACCAGATGCAGATCGCCGGCGGCCGCAACAACCAGTTCGCCGCGTGGGCCGATTCGGGCGGCCTCGTGATGGGCCATTACCGCAATTCGGCCGACACGCTGCGGCTGTGGAATCTCGCACGGCAATACACGCTGTGCGACAACTTCTTCATGGCCGCCTTCGGCGGTTCGTGGATGAACCACATGTTCCTGATTTCCGCGCAGCCGCCGCGGTATCCGGACGCGCACAAGCATCCGCATGCGGCGAAGCTGCTGTCGAAGGTCGAAGGCGACGATCCGGCCGGCACGCGCCTGAAGCTCGCCGACGATTCGCCCGCGTCCGCGCTCGACGGCCCGCCGAAATTCGCGGTCGACGGCCCGCTCACGCCGGACGGCTACGGCGTGAACACGATGGCCCCGCCGTACCAGCCGAGCTACGTGCCGCCGCCCGATCCGGGCAATGCCGCGTATGCGGACCCGGCCGACCATCGCGTGATGCCGCCGCAGGGCTACGCGACGATCGGCGACCGCCTGTCGGAAAAGAACATCGACTGGGCGTGGTACAGCGGCGCGTGGCAGTACGCGCTCGAGCATCGCGACACGGGCACGGTGCCCGATTTCCAGTACCACCACCAGCCGTTCAACTACTTCGTGAACTACGCGCCGGGCACCGAAGCGCGCCGCAAGCACCTGCGCGACGCGGGGCTCGGCGACGAGCCGTCGACCAACCACTTCATCGCCGACATCGACGCGGGCCGCCTGCCGGCCGTCACGTTCTACAAACCGCAGGGCAACCTGAACATGCACGCGGGCTATGCGGACATCGAATCGGGCGACCGTCACATCGCGACCGTGATCGACCATATCCGGCGCGGCCCGCAATGGGAAAACACCGTGATCGTGATGACGCACGACGAAAACGGCGGCTGGTGGGATCACGTCGCGCCGCCGGTCGGCGACCGCTGGGGCCCCGGCTCGCGGATTCCGGCGCTCGTGATCTCGCCGTTCGCGAAAAAGGGCTTCGTCGATCACACGCTGTACGACACGAACTCGATCCTGCGCTTCATCAGCCGCGTGCACGGGCTCGCGCCGCTCGACGGCGTGGTCCTGCGCGACAACGCGTTCGCCGCGCGCGGCGCGACGCCGCCGGGCGACCTGACGAACGCACTCGAGCTCGGCTGACCGCCTGCCGGTCGCCGCAAACGACGACGCCCCGGGCCATCCGATGAATGGTCCGGGGCGTCGTTCGTTTCAGGCCCGGCGGCGCGACGCGGCGCTGCGCACTGCGTCGCGCACGGCCTGCGCCGCATGACGGCCGGCCTGCCGGCCGAAGAACGTCGCGTCGGCCAATGACAGCCCCGAACTGTATCCGGCGCCCCAGCGCGGCAGCCCGCACGTCGTGCGACCGGCTGCGTAGAGCCCCGGCACCGGCGTACGCGTCGCATCGAGCACCTGGCCGGTGGGCAGCGTATCGAGCCCGCCGAGCGTGAAGTGCGGATAGAACGCGTAGTCGATCCGGCAATCGAGCGCGACGAACGGCGGCTCGATCAGCGGCTGCAGCCACTGCTTCGCCTTGTGGAACAGCGGATCGACGCCGTCGGCCGCATGGCGGTTGTAGACGTCGACGGTCGCCGTCAGCGTGCCGGCCGGCATCTGCAGGTCGCGTTCGACCTCCTCCCAGGTTTCGCCGGCCGCCGCGATGCCGATTCGCGCGATGGCGGACGGCTCCTGGTACGTCGCGTGATCGACGAGCAGGTAGATACGATCGTCGGCCTGATGGAACGCATGGTGGCCGGTGCGGCCGTGATAGCCGTCCTCGTTGACGAAGCGCTGCCCGCGCGCGTTCACGAAAATGCCCTTGATCAGCGCTTCGGGCGCGTAGAACGGCAGGCTGACGAAGCCCTCGTCCATGTGGATCGCCGCACCGCCCGCGCTCTGGCCGAGCAGGATGCCCGACCCGTCGTCGCCCGGGCTGCCGATCGGCTCGTCCGAGCGCAGGAATTGCGGCGCATGCCGGCGCACCATGTCGCGGTTCATCGCGAAACCGCCCGCGCACAGGATCACCGCACGGCGCGCACGCACGAACACCGTGTCGCCATACGCGCGCAGCACGACGCCGCGTACCGCGCCGCCGTCGTCGACGATCAGCGCCATCGCGCGCGTGTCGTAGCGCGTGGCCACGCCGAGCGCCGCGACACGCTCGGCCAGCACGCGCATCAGCAGTTGCCCGCCGCCCCAGCCCGGCCATTGCGGCGTGTGGCCGCGCGGGCACGGCTTCGCGGCCTCGCTGAACGGCCAGGCTTCCTCGCTGCCCGACCAGATCAGGCAGTCGTCCGTTTCCGGTTCGACGATCCGCTCGGCGATGAACGTGTTCTTGTACGTCACGCCCTGCGCGACGAGCCAGTCGTGGTGCGCCAGGCTCTCGTTCGCATAGAGGCGCACCTTCGCGTCGTCGGCGTCGCGGCCGCCCGCGAGCATCAGGTAGCGATACAGGTCCTCGGTGTCGTCGGTGAAGCCGGCCTGCCGCTGCGCGGGCGTGCCGCCGCTGCCGCCGAGGTAGATCTCGCCGCCCGACAGCGCGCTCGTGCCGCCGTAGCTCGACGCGCGCTCGACGATCAGCGTGTCCGCGCCGGCGCTCGCGGCCTCGATCGCGGCACACGCGCCGGCCGCGCCGAAGCCGACGATCACGACGTCGTGGTCGGCGTCCCAGCGGTGCACGTCGCGCAGGTTCAGGGGATGGGTCAGGGAATAGTCGAATGACATGACGAATGGATCGGCGTGGAGGAAATCTGCGGGATGCTGCGGACGCGGCGATGGCCGCCCGCGTGGACGACCTGACGCGAAGCAGCGTGGTCGATACGAAGCCCATGCGCGGCACGGATGGAACGCCGGCGACATGAAACCTGACCGGCTACGCTGCCTGATGCGGCACGCCACGTGTCGTATCGCGTGCGCTCGCCGAAAGCGGTCCACGCGTCATCGCGCCGCGATGGCGTCCTTCCTGCGCGGTTCGAGCCCGCACCGGCGTCACATGCCGCGCAGCGCAGCGAAACCGAAGTGCGACGGATCGATCGGCACGCACCCGGTCGGCAACCCGTTCGGATCGACCGAGCGGCATTGCAGGATGCCGGCCGCATACGGCGGCGACGGGACTTCGTCCGCGCCGTATCGCGCCATCGCCATGGCAGCGAACGTGCCCATCGCCAGTACGCACAGCTTGCGAGTCGTCAGTCTCATGATCGTCGTCCCCTCCGGTTGGCCGCTGGTGCGGTTCGTGTCCGGCGTGCCTCGCGTGCCGCACCGGATGACTGCACGGTAGCCAGCGCCAGGCCGGCGGCCATCGTCCGTTTCGACTAGGGGCAAACGCTGAGCGGACCGGGCACCGCATGTCGCGCCGCAGCATCGATACCGACGGCATCGCATGCCTGCGGGGCAGGCAATCACGTGACACGCCTTGCTCGACCGGTCGCTTCAATCGTCAGACGCATGTCCTGCTTCGTCACCGCATCGCACCATCGACTCGCGCGCGTTCGCCGCACGCCGGCCGTCCCCGGTGTTTTCCCCGACCCCGGCCCTGCTCCGTATGGGTGATGAAGGTCGAACGGTCCAGTGCGAACCTGCGCATCGACGTCGCAATGCCGCCGCGTTCGCATACGCGACGCGACCGACTCTTTCCGTTCTTCCACGGGAGCACTGCATGACCGATTCGCATTCGCGCCACGCGCTGTACGAGCTTGCGTGCCGCTACGCCCAGGCCGTCGACCGGCGCGACTGGCCTCGCCTCACCGCCCTCTTCACCGCCGACGCCACGCTGGCCGGCCCCGGCTTCCGCTTCGACGACCGCGACGCGATCGTCGCCGGCATGCGCGTGATCGAGCGTTACGACGCGACCCAGCATCACGTACACAACCAGCTCGTCACGCTCGACGGCGGCGAGGCCGATGTCGAGACCTACGGCGTCGCATGCCACATGTACGTGCGCGACGGCGTGAAGCGCAAGCTCGACTGGGGGCTGCGCTATCGCGACCGCTGCGTGTTCGACGGCGACACGTGGCGCTTCGCCGCGCGCACGCTGCACGTCGACTGGTCGCAGGATCTGCCGCTGGAAGGCTGAACGATGCGTGCTTCTGCTCGCTTCGCCGGCGGCATCGCAGATGCCGCGCTGTTCCTTGCCGGCGGGCTCGCGACGCGGATCACCGGCACGATGCGGGACGTCGCTGGTGACGCGCTCGCGGCAGTCAGCGGGTATCGCGCCCCGAACGGCTTCTAGACCCACTGCCATGCGTCGCGGGCAACGGCTTCGATTTCCGAGCAGCGGCCAGACACACCTGCCGCTTCATCCGTTCATTTCACGCGGCGCCCTTGCGCCGCCACCGGAGACACCATGAAGATCCTGATCGTCGGCGGCACGGGCCTCATCGGCGGCCACGCCGCGTTGCATCTGCACGCGCAAGGCAATCACGTGACGCTCGCCGCACGCAAGCCGCCCGTGGCCGGCAGCGCGCTCGCGCAGTTCGACGTGCTGCAACGCGACTACGTGGCCGGCAATTTCACGCGCGACGATCTCGCGCCGTTCGACGCGGTCGTGTTCGCGGCCGGCAACGACATCCGCCATCTGCCGCCCGGCACCGACGAAGCCGCGCACTGGGAACGCGCGAACGTCGATGCGGTGCCGCGTTTCTTCGCACTCGCACGCGATGCGGGCGTGAAGCGCGCGGTGCTGGTCGGCAGCTTCTACCCGCAGGTCGCGCCGGCGCTCGTCGACACCGTGCCGTACGTACGCTCGCGCCATCTCGCCGACGAACGCGTGCGCGCGCTCGCAACGCCGTCGTTCGCGGTGTGCAGCGTCAATGCGCCGTTCGTCGTCGGGTCGGTGCCGGGGTTGCGCAACGAGATGTTCGCCGCGTACACGGGGTATGCGAAGGGCCAGTTGGCGGGACTGCCGGTGTACGGGCCGGCCGGCGGCAGCAACTTCATCTCGACGCAATCGCTGTCGGAAGCGATCTGGGGCGCGCTGCAGCGTGGCGAGGCCGGCAAGGCCTATCTCGTCGGCGACGAGAACCTGAGCTTCGCCGACTACTTCGCCGCGTTCTTCCGCGCGGCCGGCAACCCGCGCGACGTGCCGTCGCTCGACCAGGAGCATCCGCTGCTGCCCGACATCGCGATCTACACGGGGCGTGGCACCGTCGTGTCGTTCGAGCCCGATCCGGCGGATATCGCGCTACTGCGCTACCGGCGCGGCGACGTACAGCGCGCGGTCGACGAAGTCGTCGCGCATTGCAGCGCGCGGTGAGCGAACGGGTTAAGCACGGCGTGGATACGAAAACGTCCCGCCGCCGGCAACAAACGCCGGCGGCGGGACGTCAGGGTCGATAACGATGCGTACCGCGTCAGCCGCCGATACGCTGCTCGATCTTCTTCATCGTGTCGGTCATTTCAGCCGGCAAGCGCAGCTTCAGCGTCTCGAACGGAACCACGATTTCTCGTGCGACCTACACGTCCTTCCAGTCGCTGAAATACGGCTATTTGCCCAACGCATTGAACCAGCCCGGACCGATCGGTGCATAGCCCGTGGTGCCTGCCGCCGCGGCCCGCGCATTGATTCCGAAATCAGGCCACGCGGGGTAGTACGCACTCGAGTTCGCCTGTGGCGTTCCTTCGATCTTCGCGGTGCCCGGGGTACCCGTCGAACCAGTCGTCGCACCGAGCGTCACGATGCCGAAGTACGGCTCGTAGATGTTCGTGCTGTTCGGCATCGACAACGCCATATCCGAATAGCAGTATGCGTACACCGGACCGTATGCGCCCTTCGGTTGCTGCGCGATCCATGCCATCAGCGCACGGTATTCACGCGCCTGGTTTGCTTGCGTGAGGAAAGGCGCATTCTGCATGGTCCGGAAATTGGCATTCGTATATTGCGTCGACGAGCCACCCAACGTTCCGGTGAAGTTGGTCGCGCCGTCCGTACCGGTCGTCGGCGCACCGAATTCGGTCAACGCAATGGCCTTCGCGCCATCACCGGCTGCGTTCATCTGGTCACGCAAGCTCGTGCCGGTATAGCTCGAAAACGTATTACCGGTACTCGACGGCCACGCGTACGACGGCGACGAAAAGGTATGCCACATCATGTTGAACGCATTCGAGTATTGCGGATACGTCGAGTTGAGCGCCGTGCTCGGGCATTGGTCCTGAGCCGATTGCCAGTCGTCGGAGTAACAGTAAGGATGATGGGCGAGCGCATCGAAATACCCGTGCGCGCCGTTGGCGTACATCACGGCGAGCCAATCGCGCGGATCCCACTGCGTCGGGGCGGGATAGCCCGGGCTGCTCGAATCGACGAGTCCCGCCACGCCGTTCGGTGGCAGTGCACCGCTCGTGTTGTTCGGATACGTCGTGCAGGCCGCGCTTCCGCCCGCATACACATAAGCGCCCGGGTTCGCTTGCTTGATCGCCGGATATGCACTCTTCAGGATCTGTGTATACAGCACCGGATCGTGAGGCATGAAATCGATGCCGCAATTCGGTTCGTTCCAGATTTCCCATGCGTCGACCTGTCCGCCATAGCTGTCGCTGCCGTAATGCTTGGCCGCGGCCCGAGCAAAGTTGGTGTAGTGAGTTGGGTCCGGTGCGCACAGCCATGACGGAACGCCGTTCGCCTGCTGATAGCCGCCCGAGCATTTCGAACTGGCCGCCCACGGCGGGGTCAGCAAAATCAAGCCCAGCACTCGCAGCCCGTTGTTGCGTGCCGCACGGATAACCGTGTCCGTCACGCCCCAGTTCAGTCCACTGCCGCTGCCTGGATTCGGATCGTTGACGTCAATGCTGGTTTGCGACGGTTGAATGCGCGCCCAGTTGATATCGATCCGAACCCAGCGAGCATGCGTCGCGGCAAGACCGGCCATGTAGTTGTTGATCGCTTGCGTCGGGTTGCCGGCGTTCTGATTGATGATGTCGTTGATTTCGCTGCCAAGGTTGATGGCAGGCACCGGCGTATTGGTCTGGCCCATTGCGGGTCGGCCAGCCAGCAGCACGACGACGAATGCGATGCACACGAAGCCGGCCGAACTCGAGTTCGATCGGCCATTCCGGCGGCCGGACAGTACACGACCCGCCACGTCCGATAGCCACCTCATCGATTCAGCAATCATCAACGCCCCCAGGAGTTTGTATCGGAGCGTCGCCAATTTCGCAGCCAAATTCCGACACGAGAAACGGCGCGCCCAATCCGATAACCGACGACGTCGCTGTGTCGACGGACGAGTCGTGATTGTCCCGAATCGATCGGCGCGCAAGCGTGCGTTATCGCACTCATCCATGTCGGGGAATATGCGAAACGGGCTGTCGCGAGACAGGCTGTGCCGGCCAGCAAAAATCGTTCGCCACGCGAAGCGAAGAAACAAAAACGTCCCGCCGCCGGCAACAAACGCCGGCGGCGGGACGTCAGGGTCGATAACGATGCGTACCGCGTCAGCCGCCGATACGCTGCTCGATCTTCTTCATCGTGTCGGTCATTTCAGCCGGCAAGCGCAGCTTCAGCGTCTCGAACAGCGCCGCATGCAGCTTCAGCTCCTCGCGCCATTCGTCGGCGTTCATCGACGTCACCGCATCGAACTGATCGCGCGTGAAATCGAGGCCGTCCCAGTGCAGGTCTTCATACGCAGGCGACACGCCGAACGCATGCTCGCCGCCACCGCCGGTGCCTTCGAGACGATCGAGCATCCACTTCAGCACGCGCATGTTCTCGCCGAAGCCCGGCCACACGAACTTGCCGTTCGCATCCTTGCGGAACCAGTTCACGCAATAGATCTTCGGCAGCTTCGCGCCGGCGGCTTCGAGCTGCTTGCCGAGTTTGAGCCAGTGCGCGAAATAATCGCTGACGTTGTAGCCGCAGAACGGCAGCATCGCGAACGGATCGCGGCGCACGATGCCCTGCTGGCCGACGGCTGCCGCGGTCGTCTCGGAACCCATCGTCGCGGCCATGTACACGCCTTCGACCCAGTCGCGCGCCTCGGTGACGAGCGGTACCGTCGTCGAGCGGCGGCCACCGAAGATGAATGCGTCGATCGGTACGCCGGCCGGGTTTTCCCAGTCGTCGTCGATCGACGGGCACTGCGCGGCCGGCGCGGTGAAGCGCGAGTTCGGGTGCGCGGCCTTGCGGCCGGTTTCCTTCGCTATGTCGGGCGTCCACGGATTGCCCTGCCAGTCTGTCAGCTTCGCGGGCGGCGTGTCGGTCAGCCCTTCCCACCACACGTCGCCGTCTTCCGTCAGCGCGACGTTCGTGAAGATCACGTTGTCCTTGAGCGTGGCGATCGCGTTCGGATTGGTCTTCACGCCCGTGCCCGGCGCCACGCCGAAGAATCCGGCTTCCGGGTTGATCGCATACAGACGGCCGTCGCGGCCCGGCTTCAGCCACGCGATGTCGTCGCCGATCGTCGTGACCTTCCAGCCGTCGAAGCCCTGCGGCGGGATCAGCATCGCGAAGTTGGTCTTGCCGCACGCGGACGGGAACGCGGCCGCGACGTGATACTTCTTGCCGGCCGGCGACGTCACGCCGAGGATCAGCATGTGTTCGGCGAGCCAGCCCTGATCGCGGCCCATCGTCGACGCGATGCGCAGTGCGAAGCACTTCTTGCCGAGCAGCGCGTTGCCGCCGTAGCCCGAGCCGAAGCTCCAGATCTCGCGCGTTTCCGGAAAATGCACGATGTACTTGACCGGGTTGCACGGCCACGGCACGTCCTGCTGGCCGGCTTCGAGCGGATGGCCGACGCTGTGCACGCACGGCACGAAATCGCCGTCCTCGCCGAGCACGTCGTACACGTCGCGCCCCATGCGCGTCATGATCCGCATGTTCACCGCGACGTACGGGCTGTCGGACAGTTCGACGCCGACGTGCGCGATCGGCGAACCGAGCGGGCCCATCGAGAACGGCACGACGTACAGCGTGCGGCCGCGCATCGAGCCGCGGAACAACCCGTTGAGCGTCTCGCGCATTTCGGCGGGCTCGATCCAGTTGTTGGTCGGGCCGACGTCGTCGCGCGAGGCCGCGCAGATGAACGTACGATCCTCGACGCGCGCGACGTCCGACGGGTCGGATTGCGCGAGATACGAATTCGGGCGCTTCGCCGGGTTCAGGCGCTTGAGCGTGCCTTGATCGACCATCGCCTGGCACAGCGCATCGTATTCTTCCTGCGAGCCGTCACACCACACAACCCGCTCGGGCTCCGTGAGTGCCGCGATACGCGATACCCAGTCGATCAGCTTGCGATGTTTGACGAAAGCCGGCGGAGCGATCAGCGGGCCGTGTGTCGCTTCGGCCATGGTGTTTTGCGACATGGGGATGTCTCCAGATTATTGGGCGGGGATGGGGGACTGTCTCTT